>JBHHTZ010000697.1:0-2510 GCA_046753605.1 Anaerolineae bacterium | reverse complement strand
GCGCGCGTGCCCGAAAAGATGTGAGGATGCTCGTCTTTCATTGTCCGCCGTCTTCCACACCTAATATCCCAGTCGCCCTGGCACGAAGAACACCAGAAAATCTTTGGTCGGCGTGGCGGACTGGTAGCGTGTCACCCGCCCCTCGGGAAACAGGGACTGGAGAAAAGCCAGCGACTTCTGATCATCCACGTGAAGCAGGTACAGCTTGGGCGCCGGGTCGTTCACGTGCGCGCGCACCTGCTCGATGTCCAGGATGGCATTGCGCCAGGTGATGTCGCCGGCATTGATGGCAATGTTCCGCGTGTCGACCCAGTACGGGTACGCCACGTGATAGGCGTGATCCATATCCCCCACGCTGTCCGCGAAGCCGCGCACCACCTGCCCCATCTCCGTGCTGTTCCACGCCGACATCCGATACTGCTGGTCATATTTGACGAAGTACCACTCGTACGTGGAACGGGCGGCAAAGATGAGCAACGCGGCAATCAGCAGCCCGGCCGCCCAGCGGCCGGCACCGGCCTGCCCGAACACCCGGCGCAACCCATGAGCCGTCACGTACAGTGGCAGCGCGGCCAGAAGCGCCGCGAAGGGTGGGGCGCCGCCGGCCCGCACCACGCTCGGGTTCTCCTGGGGAAAAGCCAGGCTGAGGATTGACGGCAGCAGCAGCATAAACAACGCAGCCAACACGTACAAAGTGCGCCGATCACCATACTCGACCAGCCGCCACAAGACGTAGGCGACGCCCAGCATGAACAGAGCCCCCGTGACCCATCCCAACACCGGATCGCCTGGCACCGTATTCACCCACACCACGTCACCTCGGTAGTTGAACATCAGCAAGGCGTTCCTCACGTTGCCCCAGAACACACGCCACTGGTCAGCCGGCAACTGCCGTTCCACGTCCGACGCGCGGCTCAACACCCGGAACCAGAAGGCGTCGGGATCGTCGCGCATGAAACGCAGCAGAGGCAGGAACACCAGCACCGACGCCAATCCGCTGAGCACCGCGTTTTCCCAGAACTGTAGGCTCAACGAACTCGCCTCACTGTGTTGTGCGCCGTCCGGTCCCGCACGATCCGTAGCTTGGGCCGTCGAGTTCGAGGCCTCCGACGCCCGCGTTTGGGCTGCCTTGCGCAGGGCTGCGACCGCGTCGAACAGCACCTTGATGCCGACCAGCACCACCAGCAGCAGCGGGACGACCCGCATCGCCGTGTAGCTGTGCAGGCCGGCGCCCAACACCAGCCCACAGGCCAGCCAATCGTTTCTTCGATTCTGGCGAAAAGCGCGAAACAGGAAGTAGAGCGCCGGCACGGTGAAGGCGGCCGTAAATGGGTAGCGCAGTCCAACACGGGTGATGGCAATGTGCCACTGCGAGACGGCCAGGAACGCTGCCGCGAGAAGGCCAACTTCCCTGTTGTAGAGCTCTCGACCCAGGAGGAACGTGAGCGGCACGGCGACGATGCCAAACAGCGCCGTTCCAACCTTCAGGGCCAGGTGGCTGATGGTAAGCGGTGTGAAACGAATCAATGCCGCGGTCACATAGAACTGCAGCGCTTCGCGGCCAGTGTTGCGCGGAAAGAAGATCCGACGTGCTCCGTGCAGCAAATCATTGACATCAAGCAGCTTCTCGGCGTGATCGCTGGTCATCTCCGCCGGCACGGCCGCCAACTGATAGGTGCGGAAAAAGATGGCCACAAACGTGATGCCGATGAGCACCACGCCCACCCACGTGAGGCGGAACGTCCACGAATCGCGTCGGACCCAGGCCGCCAGCCGCGCCCGCCAATCCATGGCCGGCTTCTCGGCTACCGCCAGCAGAAAACAGACAATTGCCGCCAGCCAGGCTGCCACCCCGATGGTTGAGAAGCGGTTGCCGGCAAACCCCCGATACGCCAGCACGGCGGCCATGACCGACGCCACGCCAAACCACAGCCGGTACTCTGCATCTGCAATCAGACTCTGTGCCGATGGCCAGTCGGTCGGCAGGGGGAGCGCCATCTGCCCGGTGAGGCCGGCATCGACCTGGTGGGCCACTCCCCACAGAAAAAGCACAATCGCGGCGGCGAAGAAAATGGGGCCATCCAGCGGATACTCCCGCTGCGTGATGAGCTGCTGTCCACGCAGCGCCAGCCCAACCGAAATCACCAGCGCCGCCGCAGGCCAGACATCACCGCGAACGGCCGACCAGTCACCCAGGCGCACAGCCGGCCCTCTGGCCTCCATCTTCTCCTCCGTTGACGCGAATCGATCTTCCTCAATCACAGACGACATCAGTCAAGACCCCATCCATGCGGAAAAGCCCCATTGATCGGGCGCCGCTTCGTAGCTCGCCGACTTCATGATACTGTTGGTCATTCTATGTCAAGTTGATCAAATCGCGCCCGATGGCTGTCTGCCTCGCTGGCGGACCGGTCGGGCATGTTGAAGGTTCAAGATTTACCGGCGCACCACCCCGCCATGTCATTCCGAACGGAGCGCCAGCGGAGTGAGGAATCCCTGGAACCGTGCAA
>JBHHTZ010000696.1:0-2510 GCA_046753605.1 Anaerolineae bacterium | reverse complement strand
TTGGTTGGTGAATGTTACGTGCCAGTGATCAGTATTCGGTGATCAGTAATCAGTAATCAGTAAACAGACATGGTCACTGGTTAGAGTGTGGTGGTTGACCACCGCTTACTGGTCACTGATCACTGTTCACTGGATCTCGGCCAACGCCTGCTTGAGGCGCTCGTAGGTCTCGTCCAGTGATTCGGGAATTACTCGTGTGTTGCCAACAACGGGCATGAAGTTCGTGTCTCCAAGCCACCGGGGTACGATGTGCATGTGGAAGTGCTCGTCGAAGCCGGCGCCGGCGGCCTTGCCCATGTTCGCGCCCAGGTTGAAGCCGGTCGGATGGCTGGTGTGCGAAAGCAGTCTGGTGCAGAGAGTCGTGAGTTCCATGATCTCGACGCGCACCGCTTCGTCCAGATCGGTCAGTTGGGCAACATGGGCGTAGGGCGCGACCATCAGGTGGCCGTTGCTGTAAGGATAGATGTTTATCAGGATGTACGCGTGCTCACCCCGATACAGCAAAAAGTTAGCACGATCGTCTTCTTCAGCCGGCTTTTCGCAGAAAATACAACTTTCCACATGCTCACCTTGAAGATATTCCATACGCCACGGCGCCCATAATCGTTCCATTCTTTGCTTCTCCAACACAAATTGTATGTGCCGGCCTTGCGTTTGTCAAGGATTGAAACCGTGGTACAATTCGGGTATACCCGTCGCTCATTACAGTTAGCTGTTGGTGCGTTATGCCTCAAGACAAGAAGCAAGGTCTCAGCGCTGATCTGGTAATGGCCGGCCTTCGGACCGAAATCGTCGGGCGGAAGGTGCGCTTTTACCCGTCCGTGGGGTCCACCAACGTGATCGCGAAGACCATGGCGGCCAGGGAAGCCGACGAGGGCCTGGTGATCCTGGCCGACGAGCAGACAGCGGGCCGCGGACGCCTGGGACGCCGATGGGATGCCCCGGTAGGCTCGAGCATCCTCATGTCCATCCTCTTTCGCCCCGATCTGCCGGCCAGCGACGCCCACCTGTTGACCATGGTCGTTTCTCTGGCTGCCATCGACGGCATCGGCGAAGTCACCGGCTTGCAGGCCAGCCTGAAGTGGCCCAATGACGTGCTGGTCGGCGGTCGCAAGGTCGGGGGCATCCTGACAGAGAGCAGCTTCATCGGAGATCGGCTCGACTACGCGGTGGTCGGCTTGGGGTTGAACGTGAACTTCGATCCGGCGGACATAGCCGGCATCCCGCCGACGGCTACCAGCCTTATGGTGCTCCTGGGCAGACCGGTTGATCGGCTGGCGCTGGTTCGGGCCATCCTCTCGGTTGTAGATCGCCGCTATCGGGCATTGAAGGCCGGCCACTCACCCCGCGAGGAATGGTCACACAATCTGAGCACGATTGGCCGGCGTGTCAGGGTGACATGGTCGCGGGGCGTTGTGGAAGGGGTTGCCGAAGCCGTGAACCGCTCAGGCGGGCTCCTGGTGCGGCGAGACGAAGGCTCTCTGGCCGAGATCGCCGTCGGTGACGTCACGCTGCTGCGCGACGATGCGGATTGAGCGGGCGCTGGTCGAAGGTAGGTTCGTCCAGCGCGACAACCGATTTCGAGCGACTGTCCTCGTCAACGGGCAGTCCACCCAAGCGCATGTGCCTAATTCAGGCCGGCTGCACGAATTGCTCATACCTGGTCAGCCAGTCCTCCTGGCTCACGCCCCCGCGCCGCACCGCATCACGGACTACGACCTGGTGATGGTTCGTCTGGGCGACCGATTGGTGTCGATGGACGCGCGGCTCCCCAGCCGGCTGTTCCACGAGGCTGTGGCTGCCGGCCGGCTCGACGCTTTCGCCGGCTATGATCGTGTCCGGCCGGAGGTCCGGTTCGGTGAAAGCCGGCTCGATTTCCGGCTGGAGAAGGCCGGCGAGCTGTGTTACGTGGAAGTGAAATCCGTCACGCTGGTGCAGGAGGGCTGCGGGCTGTTCCCAGATGCGCCCACGCTGCGGGGACAGCGCCACGTCCGGGAACTGATGGCCGCTCGACAACAGGGACACCGCGCGGCGGTGGTGTTCGTCATCCAGCGGGATGACGCCCGCTGTTTCCGACCCTACGCGGCGGCCGACCCGGACTTTGCTCAGGTGCTGCGGGAGGCTGGGGAGGCCGGCGTGGAGGTGTACGCTTTCACGTGCGTAGTGACGCCGGATAGGATTGCCATCGACAGGCCGGTCCCGGTCGTGTTGTAGACGCGCCAACGCCATCGGGTTGTAGGGGCGAGGCAGGCCTCGTCCTGAGGCTCGGCCCGAAGGGTCGGAGAGCAAGCCGCTTTTGTCTACGGGGCCTCAATCCGACCTGCCTCGCCCCTACCCATCCGTCGGCCCCCGATGAATCACATCATCCCCGAAGCGGGCACGGATTTCCGCGACGGCGTCTTCCAACTCCCCCAAACGCCGGCCGGCGCTGTCGAATAAGCCGAGTTGCACAACTGATTCGTCCACCAGATTGCCGGCCCGCACCCCGATCAGCCGAATTGGCTCGCCGC
>JBHHTZ010000695.1:0-2511 GCA_046753605.1 Anaerolineae bacterium | reverse complement strand
CTTTCCAGTCATTCACATGTTCCCACAAAAATGGACATGAGCGTCTCGGCATTGGAAAGGCTCACCGCATCTGAATATGCTGCGAGAAACCGCTGAGCCGCGCTGAGGTCGAGAACTCCCGGATAAACAACGTGTTTCAGCCGGCCGGGGCGTTCTGCGGCAAAGTAAATCAGCGTCTCCGCCAGTTCGACGACTCGCCAGGTCCAGCGTGCCAGATCGTAGTCTACGACGCCGGCCACCACATCACCCTGAAAGATCAGGTTCTCGGTGTAGTAATCACCGTGGATTACCAGTTCGGACAGTTGCCTGTCCCGTTGGGAATGGGACGCCAGGTCCACGACATGAGCTTGCAGCTTCCTGAGGAGCCCGTCCAGGGCCGGCGATGTTTGGCCGCGCCAATCATCCACCAGTCGCTCCACGATCTGCGCGAGGATGGAAGGGGTGTAGCGCCGCCTCGGGTGCAGGCGCCGATGATTGAACCCCTCCACGGTCGCGTGGTACCAGCCGAGCGTGCGTGCAGCCGCCGCGAAGTGGGCCGGCTGGCCGATATCACCAATTGTGCCAGGAATATAGCTGTGGATCTCGTAGGTCTCGTCTTCGAGATCGAGAAACGTGCTCCCGTCGCGAGCGGGTATGATGGCCGGCGCCGGAAAGCCGGCCGCGTTCAGGTGCTGGACCAGCACGTGCTGGGCGCTGAGACGGTGGGGGTCCCGCAGACTGGGATGCCGGCGCTTCAAGAAGTAGCGCCCCGTCGTCGTGTCGATGAACCAATTCTCGTTTACGTAGCCGTGTTCAACGCGGTTGCACGACAGCAACTCGCCCAAATCATAGTGCGTGAGGAGCCCCGCAATCTCTTCCCCGGTCACAGTGGTTCTTCTGGCCCTCGAACCCCACTTTATTGGTCCGCCGTCCGCAGCTTGTAGCGCTGAATCTTCCCGGTCGCCGTCTTGGGCAGCGCCGGCACGAACTCGATCCAGCGGGGGTACTTATAGCGAGCGATGCGCTCCTTCACGAACAGCTTCATCTCCTCCGCCAGATCGTCCGAAGGGGCATACCCAGACTTCAGCACCACGTAGGCTTTCGTTTTGACCAACCTCTCCGCATCCTCGGCGCCGACCACACCGCATTCCAGCACCGCCGGATGCTCCATCAGCGTGTTCTCCACCTCCACCGGCGAGACCCAGATGCCGCCCACCTTCAGCATGTCGTCGGAGCGACCCTGGTACCAGAAGCAGCCGTCATCATCCCGGCTGTACTTATCGCCGGTCCGGATCCACTCGCCGACGATGGTTTCCTTGGTCTTCTGATGCTTGTCCCAGTAGAAGGCACACGTGGACTCTCCCTTGATCAACAGATCGCCAATCTCACCAGCGGGCACATCATTGCCTTTTTCGTCAACGATGCGGGCCTCGTAGCCGGCCACGAGCTCGCCGCTGGCGCCCGGCTTCACCCGCCCCTGTCGATTCGAGATGAAGATGTGGAGAATCTCCGTGGAGCCGATGCCGTCCAGGATTTCGACCCCGAAGCGCTCGTGCCAGCGGTTGTAGAGGGCCGGCGGCAACGCCTCGCCGGCGGACACACACAGCCGCAGGCTGCTGGTATCGAATCGCTCCTGGGCGTCTGGCACGTTTAGCATGGCTGCGTAGGCTGTCGGCACACAGTAGAAAATCGTCGGCTTGTATTGCTCGATGATCTCGTAGAACTTCACAGGATCGGGCTTGCCCGGGTAGAGCACGGTCGAGGCGCCTACACGGAAGGGGAAATACATGGCGTTGCCCAGCCCGTAGGCGAAGAACAGCTTGGCCACGGAGAAGGTCCGGTCCTCTTCGTCGATGTCCAGGGTCGGTCGGGCGTACAGATCGGCGCAGTAGAGCATGTCGTGCTGCAGGTGCACGGCCCCCTTGGGGAACCCCGTGGTACCTGAACTGTAGAGCCAGAAACAGGCATCGTCCTTGCTCATGAGCTCAGCCTCCAACTCGTCGGAGGCGCTGTCCACCAGTTCGTGGTAGGCCAACTGATCCGCACTGCGTGGCTCGCCGACGACCACGATCTGCTCCAGGTAGTGGAGTTGGTCCTGGATCGGCTCGATCTGGTCCAGGAGTGGCTCGCTGATGATTAGCGCCCGCGCCCGGCTGTCGTTGAGCAGGTACTCGTAGTCCGGTGGCTTGAGCAGGGTGTTGGTGGGGATGGGAACAGCGCCCATTTTGATGGCCCCAAAGAAGCTGAAGACGAACTCCGGGCAGTCCAGCAAGAGGAGCATCACCCGCTCCTCCATGCGCACCCCCATCTCCTTGAGCATATTGCCGGTGCGGTTGGTCATGGTCAGGACGTCGTTGTAGGTGTAGGTGGATCCATCACCAACGTAGTAGATGGCGATCTTGTCACCGCGACCGGCCTCCACGTTGGCATCCACGAAATAGGTCGCTGCGTTCATGCGATCGGGCAGTTCAACCACAGGTGTAGACACGATTCTTCCTCCTCTCCAGAGATTAGATATTGGGTATTGGGTAT
>JBHHTZ010000694.1:0-2514 GCA_046753605.1 Anaerolineae bacterium | reverse complement strand
GATGCCGGCGGCGTGCGTTCGTACGTACCCGGCGATGCCCTGCGTCGGGTGCACTGGCCCACCACCGCTCGCCGGCGTGAGTTATTCGTAAAAGAGTTCGATCTGGAGCCATCGGGCGACCTGTGGATTCTACTCGACCTGGACGGGGCTGTCCAGGCCGGCCAGGGCGCCGATTCTACCGAGGAAACGGGAGTCACCATCGCCGCCTCGCTCACCCACGTGGCACTGGCGCAGAATCGGGCAGTCGGCCTGGCAATCTCGGGTGAGCAGCCGGCCTTGCTTGGGCCCAACAAGGGCCGCGACCAATTGTGGCACATCTTGAAGGCGCTGGCACAGGGCCGGGCCGGAGCCGGCCCCGATTTGGCGGAGCTTCTGCGGCAGGTGCGGACCAACATCGCGCGCGGTCTGACCGTGGCCATCATTACGCCGGCCTGCACCTCACAGTGGCCCGAAGAACTGCTGACCCTGAAACGGCAGGGCGTGGCGGCCACGACAATTCTCCTGGACCCGGCATCCTTCGGCGGGAGTGGCAACGCGCCAGCCATGCGGTCCTTCCTGGCCGATCTGGGCATCGGGTGCCAGATCGTCCAACGCGGGATGCCGCTGCCGCCGGTGTTCAAGGTGAAGCGACAGGGTCGGCCAGAGTACCGAATCGGAGCCACGGGCCGCGTGATTCGGGTCAACAGCGAGGTGTCATGAAACGGCTCCTGCACGCGTTGCGCCCGGGCATTGGCTGGCTGACGTTCATCCCCGTTTCAGCGGCGAGTGCCTGTTTGCCGCTGGCGATTCACGCCGGCGAGTGGGTTGATGGCAGCGTAGTGCTGGTGGGGCTGGGCGTGATCGGTGCTGCCATGGGGAGTTGGCTGGCCAGCCGGCCTTTCAGGGATCGCCTGGTCTGGTCCGTTGGGCTTGGAGTCGGCGGGCTCGTCACGTTTGTCATTATCGGCGAGACGCTGCCATCGGTCAGCCTGCTGTTCCAGACCTACGGCTCGATGGAGGTAACGCCGACCGGCTCTGGCTTCGTCAGCGCAGTCATACGCATCGCTGAACCGCTAGCCAGGACATTAGCGCTCTACTGGCGCGAAGCTGCGCTGCGCAATATGGCCTTCGCAGGGCAGATCGCGCGTTGGGTCCAGACCGCCCTGGCCGGCGGCGTGAGCCGCGACAACGACATCTTTCTCCTGTGGACCGGCTGGCTGAGTTGGGCCGTGGCCTTTCACGCCGTGGCCGTCTTCGCTCGAAAACGACACCCCGGGCTGGCGCTGGCACCGCTGGGTCTGACCGTGACGGTGGCGGCTGCTGCGGACCGAAGCGGAGACAGTTGGCTGTACGTGTTTCTAGGTCTGGGGACCATCCTTTGGACTTACGGCACGTACCGGCGATGGGAACACCACTGGCTCCAAAATCGAACGGACTATTCACCGGAAATTGGACTGGATGTGGTCCTGTCCAGTACCCTGCTGGCCAGCCTGATCATTACGACCGCCTTTATCGCCGCCGTGGGCCTCCCGTGGGCGGGCACTGTCCTCCGCCGGCCTCTGGCGGGACCGACCCGGCGCGTATCCACCACGCTGGACCGCCTGTTTGCCGGCGTCCGCCGACCCGCCATTGCGGCCCAGGGGTGGCGTCGAGCCGACTTCGCCGACCTGCCGCTGAGCCGCGTGCTGGCCGGACCGCCAGAGCTGCGCGACGACCCCGTGCTGAGGGTCACGGTGACGGCCCCCGAGGAGGTCAGCGCCTCCTCCATGTACTGGCGCGGGCTGACCTACGACGAATACACCGGTCGCGGCTGGGCCAATAGCAGCAGCGAGACCGTCCGCCGGCCTCCCCAGCCCATCCTGATCGCGCATCTCGGTCCGGAACTCACCCAACAGGTGAGAATGCTTGTCGATGCCGACCCGGTGCGCTATGCCGCTGCGCAGCCGGTTCGCGTGGACGTCGGGGCCACGTGGGTGACGCGGGATGGGAGCGATCTGGTCGGCTGGTATGCCGATGCCCGCGAGTACACCGCCGTTTCCCGCCCAACCATGGCCTCGGTTGACGAACTCCGCGCGGCATCCTCGGACTACCCGGACTGGGTAGTTGAACGCTACCTGCAACTGCCAATCGACCTGCCACAGCGCGTCCGCGAGCGAGCGCAGGAAATCGTGGTGGGCGCGATCACAGCCTACGACAAGGCGGCTGCCATCGAGGCCGCCATGCGCGCCATCAATTATAGTCTGGAGGTGGGGGCCCCGCCGGCGGATCGCGACGTGGTCGATTACTTCCTGTTTGACATGGACGCCGGCTACTGCGACTACTTTGCCACGACCATGGCGGTCCTGGCGCGCGCAGTGGGCGTGCCGGCCCGCGTTGCCACGGGGTACTGGACGGGGACGTACGATCCTGAACTGGGCTTCTACGTGGTCAGGGGGCTGGACGCCCACGCCTGGGTCGAGGTTTTCTTCTCTGACATCGGTTGGGTGCCCTTCGAGCCGACGCCGGCCCGGTCCGTCATCGAACGGTCACCTGCGC
>JBHHTZ010000693.1:0-2520 GCA_046753605.1 Anaerolineae bacterium | reverse complement strand
TTGTGCCGGCCGGCCTCGGGGCGCGCGACACCTTGCGGCTGGAAGCAGCCATGCCCCTGTACGGACACGAACTGGACGAGAATACCAACCCCCTGGAAGCCGGCCTCGGCCACTTCGTGAAGCTGGATAAGCCCGACTTCCTGGGGCGAGAGGCGCTGATAAAGGCCAAGGAGCAGGGCCTCAGCCGCCGGCTTATTGGTTTCAAGCTCGTCGGTCGCGGTATTGGCCGCCAGGGATACGAGATCCAGCACGCCGGCAAAACGGTTGGTCAGGTAACGAGCGGTACGTATGCGCCCTATCTGGAGCAGGCCATCGGCATGGGCTTCGTAACGCCCGACCTGACGGCGCCGGGCACGGAGATTGACGTCATTGTCCGGGGCCGGCCCGTGGCAGCAGAGGTGGTCAAGCGGCCCTTCTACAAGCGCAAGCGGTAATAGTCCTTTGATCGCCGGAGGTCTCCTGACCGAGCGGCGTCCTGAGCCTGTCGAAGGGGCGAATCGGGCTCGGTCAGGAGACCTTCGCCCATCCAAGATCGAAGCTACGTAGGCAAGCGGTGAGATGGTTGTTGAACAACGACTGATCCGTGGGAAGCGAGTCGCTCTGCGACCATACCAGGCAGGTTTCACAGAAGAGGAACTCTACCGGATGTATCAGTGGAGCCGCGACGAGGAAGTGTTACGGTGGAGTGGAGGCTCGGTGCTGTTGATGTCCTTCGACGATTTCAAGAAGGCATTCCAGCGCGAGCTACGTCGCCAGGACAAACACAGCCGGACCTTCGGCTTGCTCACAGAGACCGGTGAGCTCATTGGCCGGCTGGGGTATTTCAACATCGACTATCGTCGCAAGGAAGCGGAGCTTGGAATCCTCATCGGCGAAAAGGCGTACTGGGGCCAGGGCTACGGCACAGATGCCGTCCAGGCCCTCCTCGCGCACGTTTTCCAGGAGACCGACCTGAAGCGTGTGTATCTGAATACGTACGCCGAGAATTCCCGTGCTCAAGGTTCATTTGAGAAATGCGGCTTTCGGCGAATCGGTCGCAACCGCAGGTTCTCGCTGGACCGGGGGTCTCATGATGAGGTCCAGATGGAGATCCATCGTGATGAGTGGGCCGCCCGTTGGGCAATTTGTGACGGCCGTGAAGGGATCGAAGGAGATCAGTCATGACGTACATTCCGAATACAGCTCAAGATCAGCAAGCGATGCTGGAGGCCATCGGCGTCGATGAGGTCGAAGACCTGTTCGACGTTATCCCCGATCAAGTGCGCTTTCCCCAGTTAGACCTGCCGGCCGGCATGTCGGAACTTGAGATCGGAAAGCTGCTGCAAGACCTGGCCGTCAGGGACGTGAACCTGACGCAGCGGGCCAGTTTCCTGGGGGCGGGCGCGTACTATCACTACGTGCCGGCCGTGGTTGACACGATAATGCGGCGCGGCGAGTTCTTTACAGCCTATACGCCGTACCAACCCGAAGTCAGTCAGGGCATGTTGACCTCGATCTACGAATTCCAGTCCCTGATCGCCATGCTGGCCGACATGGACGTGGTAAACGCCTCCATGTACGATGGCGCCAGCGCCCTGGCCGAGGCCGTGCTGATGGCGGCGCGCACCACGCGGCGGGACGGGTTGGTTGTCTCGAGTGCTGTTCACCCGGAATACCGCGACGTGGTTCGCACCTACGTGCAGGGGTTGACCATGCCGGTGGAGGAGGCAGCGTATGACCCCACAACCGGCCTGACCGATCCGGCCAGCGTCGAGGCACTGTTGGACCAGGATACGGCGTGTCTGGTCGTCAGCTACCCCAACTTCTTCGGCGGTATCGAAGACCTGGCGACGATGGTTGATCTGGCACATGCGGTTGGCGCGCTGCTGATCACGGTCGTCAACCCCATCGCACTGGGTCTGCTCAAGCCGCCCGGAAGCTTTGGCAGCGACATCGTTGTTGGCGAGGGGCAACCGCTGGGTGTGCCCCTGGAATTTGGAGGGCCGTATCTGGGACTGTTTGCCACGCGGAAGAAATACATGCGCCAGATGCCCGGCCGGCTCATCGGCCAGACGACGGACCACGATGGCCGGCGCGCCTTCGTCATGACCCTTCAGGCACGGGAGCAGCACATCCGGCGCGAGAAGGCGACCTCCAACATCTGCACGAACGAAGCTCTGGTCGCCCTGGCCGTGACGGTGTATCTGGCCGCCATGGGAAGCTCGGGGCTTCAACGCGCGGCCGAGCTGTGTTACCACAAGGCGCACTATGCCGCCGACCGTATCGCGGCGCTGAGCGGCTATGAGTGCGTCTTCGACGGGCCGTTCTTCCACGAGTTCGCTGTGCGGACGCCGGCCCCGCCACAGGAAGTGAACGCAGCGCTGCGCGAGCACGGCATCATCGGCGGCTACGACCTGGGTCATCGCTACAACGAACTGGCCGATGCCATGCTCTTCTGCGTGACCGAGATGAACACCCGCGATCAGATCGATGACCTTGTTGATACCCTGTCACACATCAGTGAACAGTAACCAGTAATCA
>JBHHTZ010000692.1:0-2520 GCA_046753605.1 Anaerolineae bacterium | reverse complement strand
GGCGCGGTCTCGCGCTTCAGGCTGTTGCCGTGCAGGTCCAGCACGTAAATCTCGTCGAAAGTCTGGAGCAAGCTCCAGCGCATGCCCCGAAAGGTGGGATTGTCCAGGTAGGAGTGGTTGGTAATCATTCCCACCACCCCCTCTCCAGCCTGTGCGATCTTCCACTGAGCGAAGCGGAGGAACTTCACGTAGTCATCCTGGAGCCACTTGGGGTTGCGCTCGCCCAGGGGTTGGCCGGCCACCTGCTTGTAGTCGTCGATCAGCCCCAGAATCCACTCACCTTTGTTCGCGGAGTGGCCGGAGTAAGGCGGATTGCCCAGGATCACCAGGATGGGCCGCTGTTTCTTGACCTCGCCGGCCAGGTGCGACTCCTGCGCCAGCGACGCCATCCCCGGCAGGTGGGTTTGCGCCAACTCTTCCATCTCCAGCGTGTTAGTGAGGTAGAAACGGAAGCGTTCGTCCGCACCGAGACGGTAGCCCAGCTCCTCCAGGAAGAAGGACATCTTGAGATGACCAACGGCGTAGGGGGCCATCATGAGCTCAAAGGCATAGTAGTTCTTGAGGATATGCTCGCGAATGAAGTTGGTCCGGCCACCGGCGCCGTATTTTTCTTCGAACGTACGCACCGCCTGCCGGCACGCACGGGCGACGAAGGTCATGGTGCCGGCAGCCGGGTCGAGCAACGTCACACCCGTGGCAGCCAGCCCGTCGCTCTTTCCGAAGTTGTCCTGCAACAGCCGGTCCAGCGAGCGGACAATGTAGTCCACTACCGGCTCAGGCGTGTAGTACACGCCGCGTCGCTCACGCTCCTTGGGGTCATACTCAGCCAGGAATGTCTCGTAGAAGTGCACGATGGGATCGCCGCCTTTGCCCTCGTGGTAGAAGCGGTCAAGGATGCCGACGACATCCGCGACAGCCAGCACCTCGGAGATGTCATCCACAATCCACGCGATTTGCTCGGGCAGGTCGCCCAGCGAGATGAAGCGAAAGACCTCGCGCAAGATTCCGATGGTGCGCGGAATGTTGTGGAAGGCCATGCGGCGGTTGAAGCCGTTCGCGGCGCGCGTCCGCGCAGCGAAGAGGCCGTAGGTGATCGTCTGGGCGTAAAGATCGGCAAAGTCCTCCAGCGCCAGGTTGGCAATCAGGTAGGTCTGGAAGGCTTCGTAAAAGCCCAGGAGCGTGCCCGGTTCCGTGGCTTCTTCCTCGCGCAATTCGTCCAGCACAACGTTGTGCAGAAAGCGGGTGCGCTTGGCCAGCTCCAGCGCCAGCGACTCGGCGGTGTAGGTTTGGGGCAGCGAGAAGGCGAAGAACTGCTCCAACAGATCGCGGAGATCGTTGCCCTGCTCTACCGGCGGCACTTGCCCGAGCTCGATCATCACGCGCGGTCGGGCAAGCTGAACGCGCTGCACCTGCTGCCCGTCTCGGTAGAGCCGAAACTCCAGGAAGTTGGTCAGGATCAGGTTGGGGAACGTCTCGCGATAACGCCGGACCTGCTCCGATGCCTCCACGTGGTCCAGATATTCCTCCGTCGGCAGCTTGGCCTCGACGTAGCCTGTGATGCGGTCGCGCCCGTTCCAGACGCGGAAGTCGGGGTTGCCGGCTTCGGTCTGCCGGGGCAGGGTGGTGACATGCACTTCGCTCCGACCGGTGGAGGTGGCAAAACTGCGGAAAAGCGTTGCCAGAGACGAGTAGAAGCTCTCCTCCCGGGCATCGCCCCGGTTCGCGACTTCGGTGATGGCTCTGAGGTACTCTGAAAACATGAACTCGCCTTTCAGAAGTCGATCACTCGCCTCACTTGTCTGGTGGCTCTGCTGTGCAATGGGCACGCCCCGGACACGGAAGGCGACGTCCTACATTGTCGAAGCGGCATTGTCCAGAGATGGGCAAGTATCCGCCCACACTAATTCGGCCAATCCTGGTTTGAGTATCTAGGCAACCCGTGCTATGATCTACCTGCAAACGGAACGTAAGTCCAGGTTTCGCAGGAAGGCGGTTTATCCGCTCTCCCCGGCTCCTTGCGGAGTTGGAGTGAGCCAACCTGGGGGTTCCGTTTTTCATTTCTTGCCTTTCCACCCATCGCGCTTTGATGAGCCGCCAATCCTCCACCAATGCTGCCCCCGATATTTCTTGCCGGTGAGTTCGAGGTCCCCCCTACGAATCCGCCGGCACGAAATACACATCCGTCGGCTTGAACTTGGACAGGCGCTTGAAGCGCGGGCGCACCTCCATGCCGATCCAGTCCAGCGAGGCCGCATCGGGGTCCACGCCAATCAGGCGGGTCAGGAAGAGCGTGTCTACCCCCTCGAAGGCGATGAGGGCCAGCACGAAGGGCGTCTCCGGCAAGAATTCCTCGGAGCCGAAGTGGCACACGGTGAAGGCGTGGATCGTCGCCTTGCGCTCGGTCAGGTCCACCCAGTCGGTCTCGTGGCCGGTGGTCATGTCGTGGCCGCGCGGTGTGGCGTACGTGTAGCCCGTCTCCGGGTCGCGCGTGCCCAGCAGGTGTTTGTTGGCCAGGCCGGC
>JBHHTZ010000691.1:0-2521 GCA_046753605.1 Anaerolineae bacterium | reverse complement strand
GCCTCGGCGGTGCGCTCCAGGGCCTCCAGTGCCCTGGCGATGCGCAGGCCGGCATGGTCGGCCAGGGTGTCGTCGAGCTGGCGGTAGGCCCGGAAGGCATTGATGGTGCCGGCCCAGTCCTCCAGCGCCTCCTGCGCCCGGCCAAGCAGGAACCAGGCGGTGGCGTCGTCGGGATACCTGACCACGTAGCTGGACAAGACCTTGGTTGCTGACGCTGGATCGTCATTCAGCAAGTAGGTTTCGCCCAGGTGAAAGCGGATGGTGCGGGTGTCGTCGTCGGATGGGTTGCCGGCGAGTAGGGCGCGGTAGCCCTGGATAGCGCGGTCGTAGTCGCCGTTGCGTTGGAATGAAAAAGCCTGGTGCCAGTCCTGGATGTCGATGGTGGGGGATGGCGTTGGAGGGAGCAGTGATGGTGTGGCGGTTGGCGGTGGCATGGACGCGGGACGTTCGTGCGTCGTGAGTGGGGCGTTGGGCGGCTGCGGGGTGAGGGTGACGATGATGGGCTGTGGCGCTCGTGGATGCGCGTCAGGTGTCGGCGGGTCGGTTTCAGAGGGCCGGCAGCCGAGGGCGGTGAATACGAGGACCGCCAGGACGACGATAAGTTTTGTACGAGAAGGGTTCATGAATTTCAACACTCCTGCCACCCGGCTGCGGATTATACATCACGTGGAATGATGCACCAAACCGGGGGGGAGGGTGATTAGGTATTGGGTATTAGGTATTGGGTATTAGGTATTGGGTATTGGGTATTGCGTAGCCTCGGTGGCGCTCTTGAGAATGAGCAGGTTGTGAGAGCAGCGGTTGCAGGAGGAGACGTGGGGGGTGTGGGGGTGATGGCCGGCTGGCACTCTGCGCGCGCTCAGGTTGACGCGGGGTGGTGGGTGTGGGATAATATTGGGGTGGAAGTGCACGATGGTCAACCCACTGATGTTTATCTTCCGAAGTTTGCAGGAACGATCCCGCCACCGGGGGCAGAAATAGCTCGATTTGCCAAATCTGCCTGGCGCTGGCGAGAGCTTTGTGTATCTGGCTGTCTACCGGCCACATGGCAATGCCCAGGGACAGCTATGCAGCGCTACCTGTTGAGCCATCGCCGGCCCTGGTATCGGCAGGAGCAGCGACCGACGCCGGCGTCTTGCCTGCGCGGGTTGGAGGTGAGCCGAGGCAGCTTGTGTTGTTGGAGGGGTAGAGTTGGATTCTGTCATCGAATGAATATAATTTCAAGAGGACATGAGCCGCACGTGAGCGCTGAGTGAGACACCGTGGGAAACAAAACCGCCCTCCAATTGCCAGAGGACGACGTTGCATTTCCAGCCCACGGGAGGAGACGCCTATGCCCACCCTGAACTGGATCGGTAAAGAAGCCGTCATCAATCACCACAAAGAAGTCCCCTTCCGCCTGCTGAACTGCGACCCTACCCTTTCCGTGGGTGAGCCAAACGGCAATCTCCTGATCGAAGGGGACAACCTGGAGGCACTCAAAGCGCTGCTGCCCTACTACGCCGGCCAGGTCAAATGCATCTACATCGACCCGCCCTACAACACCGGCAACGAGAGCTGGGTGTACAACGACAACGTGAACAGCCCGCAAATTCGCGCCTGGCTGGGCAAGGTGGTAGGCGGCGAGGGCGAGGACCTGAGCCGGCACGACAAGTGGCTGTGCATGATGTACCCCCGCCTGCGGTTGCTGTGGGAATTGCTGAGCGACGAGGGCAGCCTGTGGATGAGCATTGACGACAACGAGATCCACCACGCCCGCGCCATTCTGGACGAGATCTTCGGTGAGCACAACTTCGTGGCCAATGTGATTTGGGAAAAATCATACGCACCCAAGAGTTCAGCCAGACATCTTTCAGATAGGCACGAGCATGTTCTGCTCTACGCCAAACAGAAGGATAGCTGGCAACGCAACTTGCTTCCCCGAACCGAGCAACAAGATCGTCTTTATAAGAATCCCGATAATGATCCAAGGGGACCTTGGAGACCAAACAACCTGGCTGCACGCAACTACTACAGTCTGGGGACGTACTCGATAAAGTGTCCCGGAGGCAGGATAATCCCTGGCCCACCGAAAGGATCGTATTGGCGCGTTTCAGAGGAGCGCTTGTGGGATCTAGATAGAGAAGGGCGCAGGGGAAAAGATGGCAACAACGTACCAGCGCCCAAAATCTACCTCTCAGAAGTAAAACAAGGGCTTGTCCCTGAGACCATCTGGTTCTACAAGGATGTGGACCATTCCCAAGAAGGCAAGAAGGAAATCTTGAGACTCTTGCCCGATGCTGGTGAAGTCTTCTCCACTCCCAAACCCACTCGCCTTATCCAGCGCATCCTGCAAATCGCCACCAACCCCGGCGACATCGTGCTGGACTCCTTCGCCGGCAGCGGCACTACCGGCCACGCGGCGCTACAACTGAACAAAGAGGACGGCGGCGACCGGCGTTTCATCCTGGTGGAATTGGAGTCAGAAATTGCCCGCAACATCACCGCCGAGCGGCTGCGGCGAGTGATCCAGGGCTACACC
>JBHHTZ010000690.1:0-2527 GCA_046753605.1 Anaerolineae bacterium | reverse complement strand
GATCGCTTCCCCACGTGGGAACAGGTGCGCGATGCGCCGGCAGCGGACATCGCCGAGGCGATTCGCGTAGCCGGCCTGAGCCAGCAGAAATCCGTCCGCATCAAGCAAGCCCTCCAGCGCATCACCGAAGAAAGGGGCGAGTTCAGCCTGGATTTCTTGCGAGAGATGGCTGTGGCGGAGGCAAAACAGTGGCTGATACGGATGAAGGGGGTCGGGCCGAAGACGGCCGCGATCGTGCTGCTGTTCGCGCTGGACATGCCGGCCTTCCCCGTGGACACCCACGTGCATCGGCTCAGCCGGCGCATCGGCCTCATCGGGGAGAAGGTGTCGCGGGAGAAGGCCCACGATGAGCTGGAGCGCCTCCTGCCGGCGGCGATCTACTACCCATTTCACATGAACCTGATTCGGCATGGCCGGCAGGTTTGCTCCGCCCGTGCTCCGAAGTGCGAGGTTTGCGTGGTGAATGATGTGTGCGACTTCTACTTTTCATTGAGACCGAAAGGCGGCTAGATGGCTGGATGGCTCGCTGGTACCATCCAGCCATCCAGCCATCTAGCAGTCTGTCGGAGAGAAAATGGCAGTAGGCCCATTACTGCATACAGGACGGCATATCACGCCCAGGATTTGATGAAATCATGCGCGAATTCGTGGCGCCGCTGACAAATATAGGCCGTTTTCAGCCCGACCAGACGATTCCCGGGTACTTATGTGCTCTCACGGGTGCCCGTACGCTGGGTAGTAGGCATGGCGGGAATCGACTGCGCTTAGCTGGCGAGCAACACGTGCAGCCGCTTCAGGTTAAAGGCCAGACAAACCAGACACCACTCGCCTGCTGCTGCCGCCAGCCCGCGCAGCGAGAACTGACGGAAGCCCATAATCTCTTTGATGATGCCAATCACCGGTTCCACTGTGCACTTCCGCAAGCCGTAGATCAGTTTGCCGATCTCTGTCTTCAACTTGTAGGCCATTTTGACCTTAGGGCTCGCATCTTCCGGCGGTGGCGCCGGCAACTCGGCAAACCGTGCTTGTCAGCTCTTGTGGTGGGGTTCGCGTCCAGTGGCGATATACGGCTCGATACCGCGCAGTTCCATTTCCGTGATGTTGCTTTGGCTGAAGTAGCCATGTTTGAACTGACTGACAAGGATTTCTCTCCGACAGACTGCTAGGAGTCATGTTCGTTCAATAGTGTAGTACCCATATAAGGATCACGTTTCACGCAATCTGCTGCTCTTTCAACCTGTCTTGCTGAGAGCGACGTTGCGGTTCAACTTCATGGAGAAAAGAGATCATGTTGCGACTTCCAGAGTTCACCTATCACAACCCAACCAGTCTCGACGAGGCGTGCAGCTTGCTGGCTGAATACGGCGCGAATGCGATGGTCGTCGCCGGCGGCACAGACTTGTTCCCCAAGATGAAGCGCCGGCAGATGACACCGGAGCAGGTGATCGGCCTGCGGGGTGTCCGGGAACTGTACGGCGTGAAGCAGGGCCAGGACAGATCGTGGCGCATCGGCTCCATGGCCCACATCGCCGACCTGGCCCGGAACCGCCGGCTGGCGGCCGACTACCCGGCCCTCACCACCGCCGCCGGCTACGTCGCCTCGCCGCAAATCCGCAATGCGGCGACCATCGGCGGCAATCTGTGCGTCGATACGCGCTGCACCTACTACGACCAGACCGAGCACTGGCGCAAGTCCATCAACTACTGCCTCAAGAAGGACGGCGACACCTGCTGGGTCGCACCTGGCAGCCCGCGCTGCTGGGCCGTGTCCAGCAGCGACACCGCGCCGGTGCTCGTCGCCCTGGATGCGACGCTGCGACTGGTCAGCGCTACCGGCGAGCGCACTATCCCCGTCGCCGACCTCTTCGGCGCCGAGGGGATCGACTACATGGCCGGAAAGCGCCACGACGAGATCATCGCCGACATCTTCTTGCCGCCGGCGGATGGCCGGAAGTCGCACTACTTCAAACTGCGCCGGCGCGGGGCATGGGACTTCCCGATTCTGGGCGTGGCCATCTCTTTCAAGCTGGATGAGGCGCAACGCGTGGCCGATGCGCGTGTTGTGTTAGGAGCAGTGGAAAGTTCTCCGGTGCGCGCGACGGCGGCTGAAGCAGCGCTGGCCGGCCAGCCCCTCACCGACGAAGTGATCGAACAGGCGGCCGCGCTGTGCCGCAAGCCGGCCCGCCCCCTGGACAACACCGACCTGACGCTTTACTACCGCTCGCAGATGGTGCCAGTGCATGTGAGGCGGGTGCTGGAGGGGATGCGGAACGGACAAAGGAATTGACGAAGAGTTCAGAAACGAGTCTATTGTGTCAACGGGGTATTTAGATATTGGATATTGGGTATTGGATATTGGAGACCCAATACCCAATATCCAATACCCAATACCCAATACCCAATCTCTAATCTCTGGAGAGGAGGAAGAATCGTGTCTACACCCGTGGTTGAACTGCCCGATCGCATGAACGCCGCGACTTATTTCGTGGACGCCAACGTGGAGGCCGGTCGCGGTGACAAGATCGCC
>JBHHTZ010000689.1:0-2540 GCA_046753605.1 Anaerolineae bacterium | reverse complement strand
TCCAATATCCAATACCCAATATCCAATACCCAATATCCAATACCCAATATCCAATCCCTAACGACAATTGCGTCAGGAGGAAGACATGGCAGGAGAGGTCACGCTAACGACAACTCTCAACAAGGCAAGCTTTCCGGTAACGAGCACACCGCAGTTGGCGTACGTGCTCATCGAGGTGCAGCCGACAGCGGCGGTTGCGGATGTGCGGATGCCGCTGAACTTCGGCTTCGTGCTGGATCACAGCGGCTCCATGCGCGGCGAGAAGATCGAGCAACTGCGCGAGGCAGTGAAGCTGGCTATCGATCAGATGGCTGACGAGGACCTGGTGTCGGTGGTCGTTTTCAACGACTCGGCCGATCTGGTTGTGTCCAGCCGGCCCGCAGCCGACCGCGACAAGCTCAAACGCAAGATTGACCGCATCCGCGCCGGCGGCGGCACCGCCGTCTCACGCGGTATGCGCGAGGGGCTGCGTCAGATAGGCCAGGGCGTGTCCGGCGACCGGATGAGCCGCATGTTGCTGCTGACCGACGGCCAGACCTTCGGCGATGAGCGCGACTGCGTGCGGCTGGCCGGCGACGCCCAGTCCCAGGGCATCGCTGTCAACGCGCTGGGCCTCGGCGACGACTGGAACGAGGATCTGCTGGACGACATCGCTGCCGCCGGCGGTGGCGACTCGGACTTCATCGACACGCCGGACAAGATCGTGCCCCTGTTCAGTCAGACGGTGCAGCGCACCCAATCGACAGTGGTTCACAACGCCGAAATGATCCTGCGCCTGGTCAGCGGCGTCGTGCCGCGCCAGGTGTGGCAGGTCACGCCTATGATCGCCAACCTGGGCTATCAGCCGCTGTCGGAACGGGACGTCCAGGTGTCGCTAGGCGAAATCGAGGCTCAAGACGGCAAGTCGGTACTGGTAGAACTGATGCTCCCACCACGGCCTGCCGGTCGATACCGCATCGCCCAGGCCGAAGTGACCTACGACGTGCCGGCCCAGGGCGTGGTCGAAGAGAAAGTGCGGTCTGACATCCTGGTCGGCTTCACTAGCGACGCGGCCCAGGCGAAGCAGTACGACCCGCGTGTCATGAACGTGGCCGAGAAGGTGACAGCCTTCAAGTTGCAGACGCGAGCGCTGGAGGAGGCCCGGTCGGGCAACGTGGCCGGCGCTACCCAGAAGCTGCGAGCCGCCGCCACCCGCCTGCTGGACCTGGGCGAGCAGGAACTGGCCGAAGCCGCCCTGCAGGAAGCCGACAACCTGGAGACACAAGGCGCCATGTCGTCAGCCGGCACCAAGAAGCTGCGGTATGAGACGCGGAAGCTGACTCAGAAGTTGGTTGACGAGAATGCCAGTGATCAGTAAACAGTAATCAGTAATCAGTAATCAGTAATCAGTTCCTGTTCGGCAAGGTCTCCTGACCGCCGCCGGGCAGGGCATCGGTCGGGAGACCTCGCCCAACGTCGGGGGAACTGTGGTCAGCTTGTCGGATTCTCCTACTGATGACTGATGACTGATCACTGATGACTGATCACTGATGACTGATCACTGATCACTGAACAGAGAGGAGATGACAATGACTGTATGTCCAAATTGTGGAAACGAAGCTCAGGACACCGCCGTGTTCTGTGACCAATGTGGTACTCGATTGAAGGAACCGGAAGCCACTGCGGCTACTGTCGCGGAGGCAGAAGCGCCGGCCCCCGAGCCGGCCCCGGATGTCGCTGAACCGGAAGGGGTCCGCTGCGCTGCCTGCGGCTATCCCAACGTGCCGGGGGAGCTGTTCTGCGAGAACTGCGGCGTCCCCCTGGAGGCGCTGGAGCCTGAGCCGGCAGTCGCTGCGGAGCCGGCCGAAGCAGAGCCGGCTGCCGAGACGATGGAGACACCAGTCGAAGCACCACCCGCTGCGGAGACGGTTGAGACGCTGGCCGAGACGGCATCGGCTGAGCCGGCCGAAGTTACTGAGACGCCGGCCGCACCGGAGATGGCGGTGGAAGCACCGGCTCCGGTCGGGGCCACCTGCCCTGCCTGTGGTGCGAGCGTGGGCGCCGGCGACGAGTTCTGCGACAACTGCGGCGCGGCGTTGAAAGAAGCCGAAGCGCCCGCCATCGAGGCGGAGGTGATCCCCGCCGTGGCTGGCCCGCGCCTGGTCGTGGCCGATACTGGCGCTGAGATTCCGCTGCCGGCCGGCGACGAAATCCTCATCGGGCGGGAGGACCCCATCAGCGGCATCTTCCCTGACATCGACCTGACGCCCCACGGGGGCGAAGAGGGTGGCGTGTCGCGGAAGCATGTGAGGGTCCGTGCACAGGATGGCAGGTATACGGTGGAGGACCTGAACAGCACAAACTTCACCTTTGTGAACCATCAGCGACTGAGCCCTGGTTCGCCTCAACCGGTGAAGGATGGGGATGAACTGCGGCTGGGGCGTGTGCGATTGGTGTTCAAAAGCCAGTGATCAGTAATCAGTAAACAGTATTCAGTCAACAGTAACGGGTGTGACAGTTCACGGACTGACCACTAACCACTAATCACTGATCGCCAGCGG
>JBHHTZ010000688.1:0-2544 GCA_046753605.1 Anaerolineae bacterium | reverse complement strand
CTACGCCGGCCTCCCCCCCGGTCCCAACGACATCTCCGCAGACCCGCTCTTCCGCAACCAGGCCGGCGACGACTACCATCTGTGCGCCGGCTCACCCCTGATCGACGCCGGCACCAACCAGGGCGCGCCGGCCACCGACATTGACGGCGACGTGCGCCCCTACGACGGCGACAACGAAGGCGTGGCGGTCACCGACATCGGGGCGGATGAGTGGCTGCCCGGGCCGGCGTTCCTCACAGTGCTCCCATCTACCCTGAACTTTGTTGGCACAGTTGGCAAACAGGACCCCAAGCCCCAAGGCATCGACATCTTCAATTGTGGTAGCCGGGATACGTTCCAATGGACAGCCAACACAGATGCCCCCTGGCTTCACGTCTGTCCCCTGTCAGGCGTAACGACCGGCACCGCCACCGTGTTTGTAGATACGGGTGGACTGGGTATGGGGCGGTACACGGGAACGATCACCGTCACGAGCCAAACAGCCGGCGTTCTGAACAGCCCCCAGGCCATCTCGACCACGCTGGAAGTCGTCCCCCTCGGAGACATAGATGCGGATTGCGATGTGGATGTTACCGACGTGATGGAGGTCGTGAGCCGCTGGCGGTTGCAAGCGGGTGATCCGAATTATCTGGCGGCTTGCGATGTCAATGATGACAAGACAATCAACGTTGCAGATATCCAGAAGGTGGTGACGCAGTGGGGGATCATCTGTCCACAGGGATACAGTGTTACGAGAGCAGCGCCAAAGGCAACAGACGAGCAAAGTTGGTGTGGTCAGCATCTTCTGGGGGATCGGAACCACTGAATTCACTGAGGGCACTGATTCAGTGCTCTCAGCATGCTCAGTGATTCCGGGGAGTGCGGCCGGCGTCGCCGCCGCCGAACACGTTATGCCCTATTGCTGATATGAGCCAACAACAGCGAGGTACTACTCATGGAAACGCCTGAATTGAATGTCGTCACGGGCGCTTTCGGCTACACCGGCAAATACATCACCCGCCGGCTGCTTTCCATGGGCGAACAGGTGAAAACCATCACCAGTCACCCTGGCCGGCCAACTCCGTTCGGTGATCAGGTGAGTGCCAGTCCGTTCAACTTCGACCAACCCGCCGAGCTGGTCAAAACCCTCCAGGGAGCGTCCACCCTATACAACACATACTGGGTCCGTTTCGACTATGAGCAAACCACTTTCTATGAAGCTGTTCGGAATACGCTGACGCTGTTCAGCGCCGCGCAAGAGGCCGGCATACGCAGGGTCGTCCATGTCAGCATCACCAACCCGGACGAGGACTCGCCACTGCCGTATTTCAAGGGCAAAGCAGTTCTGGAAACGGCGCTGAAGGAATCTGGCCTGTCCTACGCCATCATCCGGCCAACGGTCATATTCGGACGCGAGGACATTCTGATCAACAATATCGCATGGTGTCTGCGGAGGTTACCGTTTTTCGTAATTCCAGGCTCCGGCAGGTACAAGCTCCAACCCGTCTACGTGGAAGACATGGCTGAGATAGCTGTCGAAGCCGGCCACCAAGACACCAACAGCGTCATTGATGCTGTCGGCCCGGAAATGTACAGCTATCAGGATTTGGTCAGGCTCATCGCCGAGACGGTGGGCAGCAGGGCTCGCATCGTTCATGTGTCGCCGGCCCTGGCCCTGCGTCTGGCCAAAATCCTCGGCATTCTCGTGCGCGATGTGGTGTTGACGCGGGAAGAAATCGACGGTCTGATGGCCGGCCTGCTGGTATCGGACGATCCGCCGACGGGGAAGACTCGTTTCAGCGATTGGCTGAAGCAGAACGCCGATGTCCTGGGACTTCAGTATTCTTCCGAAATGAGCCGCCACTATCGATAGGTCAAGAGAGATGAGCAGGCGAATGATGAACCTTGAGAAAATAACCCGGTAATAGCGCGTTGCTTCTCAGACAGCGCCCGCTCGTATGTCATTCCTCACTCCGCTGGCGCTCCGTTCGGAATGACATGGGCCGGCGGGTCGTTACCTGATTATTTTCTCAAGGTTCATCATTCGCCTGCTTGATTCGGGACGCTACTGAGCTTCGATAGCCAACAACCCCAGCCGTTGAAAGGCAGCGCCGGCCACATTCTGACCCGTCGCAGTCACCGCTATGGTGTACAGGCCGGCCCGCGCCGCTGTCCAGGTACCACCAAAGACACCATCGCCGGCCCTGGCATCGCCATGTGCCCCGTCGTCGAACAGCACAGTCTCCCCAGCGATCTGTCCCTGTGTATCCCGAACTGTGGCCGTTGCCGCAGCAGTCTTGAGCGAGACAGGACCACTCAGGATTGCGCGTATGGGGATGACCTGGCCAGCCGGCACGACCGGGGAGGGTGTCTCCACGTCCATGCGGAGGTCACTCTGCAGGAAGGCCGCCACAGCGTAGAACGCGCCATCCGTCTTTGCGCCGGCTCGAGGCGTCAGAATCAACTGCCACTGGCCGGCGCCAGGTTTCTCGATCTTGAACCCCTGAGTGGCCGTCGTCCCGCGACCTTCCACCGCCGCTGTCGATACGTCGGGCGCCGATTTCG
>JBHHTZ010000687.1:0-2546 GCA_046753605.1 Anaerolineae bacterium | reverse complement strand
CGCTATCCCGCCGCTCGGACATTCCCTTGCTCGAACGACGCGAGATCATCGGGGCGGGTCTCAGCTTCGTGGTGCATCTGGCCAAAGAGTATGATCCCGACACGGACAGCTATCGCCGGCACTTGCAAGAGCTCATGGCCATCGAGAAGGCTGAGAACGAACAGTATATCACACACGTGCTGAAGCGCTGGGACCCGGTCGCTGAAGCCTATACGCTCTTCCAGGAGGACCCAGAGAGATGGCTCAGGCACTAACTCTGGGCGCCTCCCTGCTCATCCTGGGCTATCTCTTTGTCGATGAGATGCTCTTTCGTGCGCGCCCAACGCTGCGCCGGCATGGCCTGTCGCGGCTGCCGCGCTTCGGGAGATTGCCCTGGCAGGCGTACATCCCGATTCCCGTCGCCGTTTTCTTTGCCTGGCGGTTCTGGACCATGCCGCCCATCATCAGTGTGTATGTCCTGGCGGTGGGCGGGCTGACAACGCTGTATCTGGCCAACAAGGCCGGCCTCAGCGAGCGTGTGCTGCTGGACAGGCAGATCACCGATCTGGTGCGCGCCTTCCAGAGCATCTACCAACTGAAGCCATCGGTCTTCTCCGCTCTGGAGGACGCAGCGAAGAAAGTGGACGATCCCCTGCGGTTCCACGTCATGCGCGCCGTCCAGACATTCTTTGTCACCGGCCAGTCGAAGCGAGCATTCGATGAACTGCACGAGCGGGTAGACAATCCATATCTGGATCAGTTCCTCTATATCCTCGATCGCGCTGAGACATCGCGCCGCGAGGAGATTCTCAAGACGCTGAGCCGTCTCATCCAGCGGTTGGGTCGCCAGGACGAGCTACGCTCGGAGACGGAGGTAAACCTGGCCGTAATCAGCGGTCAGACGCTCTTCATCCAGGTGCTCAGCCTGCTGATCATCGCGTTTATCTCGCTGACACCCCTGCGGGACGCGTACATCAACTCGATAGGCGCCCAGGCAATATTCGTGGTACTGGTTACCATCGGCGTACTGACCTCGTGGGTAATCGACCGCAAAGCCGCTGAGCTGAAGGAGCGGGTGCTGTAATGGGCATGGGATTCGGGCTTATGCTATTCGCGCTGGCAGTCCTGCTGATCTTGGGCGATGATCTTGCCTATTGGCTGCGGCGAATCTGGCGTTTCCAGAGCCAACGCTACACGTGGGTCCAGGACCTGCAGCAGGGCCGGCTGTGGCGCCGGCTGCGGAGTCAGGAACACTTCCAGGTCGATTTGGTCACACTCCGTGACTTTGTGCTCACTCTCCAGTTGGCCACATCGCTGGAGGACACGCTGGCCAGCGCTCTCCGGCGCTCCGCCGACTACATGGGGGACCGGGGCGTGTTTGGAGAACGCCTGGTGACCCAGGTTCGCAGCCGGCTTACCATCTCCCCGGAGGCTGTCATCGAGGGGCTGGCCGAGGATTTCGACTCCGACGAGCTGCGAGAGGTGATAGATCGGCTCGACCTGGCGCGCGACAGCGGCCTGTCTTATGCCGATGCCCTGGCCATCAGCGTGGAAGATATCGAAAACACCATCCGGCGCAAGATCGAAAAGGACATCCAGCGGGCACCGCTGATCCTGACCATCCCGATGGTGGCCGGCGTCTTCTTCGCGGCGCTGCTGCTGGCCATGTATCCTATTGTTGCGTCGTTGATCAACAGTCTGGCAACCGGTCCGTAAGAAAGAGCCGAGGTCCTGAGTCCGAAGTTCCGCGTCAACGGATTTCGGCCTCGGGACTTCAGACTTTTCGTTCCACACAGAACTCACCGTGAAAGGAGGTGAATCTGCATGGTGCAAGAGATCAAGCGCTTCATCTATGACGACTCTGGTCCCGAACTGATCGAGTGGGCAGTTGTGACCATCATCCTGCTGCTGGCGACGATCGTCATTCTCGGGGCTATCACGAAGCAACTGTCAGCGATCTACAACGCGATCCTGGGCATTCTGCGAGATAAGGTCCTGACTCCTCCAGCGCAACCAGAGTAATGCGCTGACGAACCGGACGTGACCGCAGAGGCGGGAGAAGGCGTTCGAGTGTACAACGCCCCCCGAAAGTATGCGACAGCGGAAGAAGACTGTCGCTACAAGTCGTCGAAGGTGGACAATTTCGGGGGCGTGATAGGGCAGATCACGTCCCCGCGTCACCTTTTCCAACTGTCGAAGCCGGAAGCCGACGCATGAATTCGCCGTCTGATTTGGGAAGCGCCTTGAAATGCACTGCCTTGTCAGGTGCGCAACCTGTTTCAACAGGTTTTCAGTAGCCGGCGGGCAATTCATTGCTCGCCACGGGAGCACTATATGCTTGATGAATTCCAAAGATTCCTGGTCGATGACTCCGGCCCTGAGCTGGTTGAGTGGGCCGTGGTAACTGTTGTTCTCCTGTTGGCAACTGTTGTGATCCTGGTGGCCATTGGAGGCGCATTGAAGGCCCGCTTCGTGCACATTCTGTGTGAACTTGCACCAGGCAACAGTCTATGCTAGTCCTGAGCCTGGCCGAAGGGCTAGTCCTGAGCTCAGTCGAAGGAGTTCAT
>JBHHTZ010000686.1:0-2547 GCA_046753605.1 Anaerolineae bacterium | reverse complement strand
GAGCCTGTGGTGCGCCCGACGCTGGGGATGGACCACCCCTGGCAGTATCGAAATAACGCCCAACTGCGGCTGGATTCGGATGGGGCGCTCGGATTTGTCGGGATAGACGGGCGAACGGTGGTAAACATCGAGGTGTGCCACATCATCCATCCGATCTTGACGGCGTTGTTGGAACAACTGGAGCTGGATTTTCCGGCACTGGAGACGGTTTCGCTGCGGGCCGGCGTCAATACCGGTGATCAGATGGTCATCCTGGGGACGATGGATGACGAAGTGCCGGCAATTGAGATCGACATAAGCGGTTCGTGTGTGTTGCAGTTGTCGGATGGTACGACGGTGACCCTGGCCGGCAGCAACTTCATCCAGGAGGAGTTGCTGGGTCGTCGGTTTCGGATTTCGGCCGGCTCGTTCTTTCAGGTGAACACGCAGATGGCGGGCCGGCTGGTGGAGGTCGTGCGCCGCTACCTTGATCCCCGTGGCTACGAGACGTTGTTGGACCTGTACTGTGGCGTCGGCACCTTCGGCATCAGCCTGGCCGACGAAGTTGCCGAGGTGATCGGCGTTGAGGAGAACCCGATGGCTGTGGACGATGCGGTGGTCAATGCCGAATCGCTTGACAACGCGCATTTCTATGAAGGGCCGGTCGAAGAGGCGCTGTCGGTCATTGACGAGCGCGTCGACATGGTCGTTCTCGACCCCCCTCGGAATGGCATCGACCCGGAGGCGCTGGAACGCCTGGCTAATCTGGGGCTTTCTCGCATCGCCTACGTCTCCTGCGACCCGGCAACCCTGGCGCGAGACGTACGCCGGCTGGTCGAGGCCGGCTACCGCCTGGTCGAAGTCCAGCCGGTTGACATGTTTCCGCAGACGTACCACATTGAGTCAGTTGCCTTGCTGGCGCCATCCGGCTAGAATTAGGCGGGGTGATAAGAAGAATGGGTGCAAAGCTGGATCCGGCATTTGAGAAGCGTCTCAGGTCAGACCCTACTGGACGGTTTGACATCATTGTTCGTACGGCCGGCGATCCGCGCGATCGAGTTGCCCAGGCGGCGGTATATGGCCTATCTATTCGACACACGTACCGCCTGATCAATGCCTTGGCGGCCACGGGGCTTGGCGCGTCTGTTCTGCAACTCGCGGACGAGTCGTGGGTGGAGAACATCGAGCCAGACGAAGAAGTTCGCACCATGGATTGAGATACAAAAGGTTCGTAGTGAGCCGCGCAGCGAAGCGGAGTGGCGTCTAACGGCACTCCACTTCGTTGCGTGGCTTACTACGAACATGAGATGTGAGGAGTGACATAATGGACCCACGCAAACTGCACGGTTCTCTGGCCATGTCGATGGATGACGCTGCGGAAGATGAGGTGATGTCAGTCATTATCCGGCTGCATCCAACCGTACGTGCTGATTCCGAAGAGGCTGGCTATCTGGAGGATATGGCCGCCGGCTCGGCTGTCTACCGCTATAGCCTGCTGCCGGCCATAGCGGTGCAAGCGACGGCGGCGCAGATCGAGCAAATGACCGACAACCCGGCTGTGGATAGAATCTGGCCCGACCTGCCGGTCCACACGATGTTGGATGTTTCTGTTCCCACAGTGCGCGCGCCGCTGGTGTGGGATGCCGGCTTCACGGGTCAGGGCGTCACCATCGCCGTCGTGGATACCGGCATCGACATACAACACCCCGATTTCGCCGGGCGGATCGCGGATACGACGGACTTCACCGGCCAGGGGGCCGACGATAACAACGGCCACGGCACCCATGTGGCGTCCATTGCCGCCGGCAGCGGCGCGGCAAGCGACGGCAAGTATCGAGGTGTCGCGCCAGAGGCGACCATCATCGCTGCCAAAGTGTTGCGCGGAGATGGTACGGGCAGTCAGAGCGATGTGATGGCCGGCATCGAGTGGGCTGTGCAGAAGGGTGCTCAGGTCATCAACATGTCTCTGGGTGGGCCGCCAACACCCTGCGATGGCACAGATGCCCTCTCGGAATTGGTCGATGCAGCGGTCGATGCGGGGGTGGTGATGTGTGTCGCCGCCGGCAACTCTGGCCCAGCCCCGTTGACTGTTGGCTCGCCGGGCTGTGCGCGCAAGGTGATTACGATTGGCGCAACGGTGAGCGACCCGAGCACAGACTACGACGAGATAGCGCGCTTCTCATCGCGCGGCCCCACGGCTGACGGTCGGCGAAAGCCAGACCTGTCGCTGCCGGGCGTCGGCATCATCGCTGCGCGGGCGGGGGGGACGTCGCTGGGGAACGTGGTCAACGATCATTACACGTCGCTGCAGGGTACTAGCATGGCGACGCCTCACGCAACGGGAATTGCTGCCCTGGTGCTGGCTGCCAGCCCCGACCTCGCCCCGGAGGATGTGAAACGGCGCATGGTGGCCGGAGCACGGAGCCTGCGCCTGGACGGCAACATCCAGGGAGCCGGTCGCGGTGATGCGTACAATGCGTTCCTGGATCAGGCCGGCCAACCCCTGCCGGCGCCGCCGACGCCGGAGCCCGGTGGCTGTCTGCCCAGTGTAATGAGTCTTCTCCGACG
>JBHHTZ010000685.1:0-2551 GCA_046753605.1 Anaerolineae bacterium | reverse complement strand
TCAGTAATCAGTGACCTGGGAGTGATTACTGATTACTGATCACTGATCACTGGTTACTGATCACTGTCCTCGTCTTCCTCGTCGTACGGCTCGCCGTTTTCGTCGTAGGACTGCTCGGCGTCCCAAACTTTCATCAGGCGAGACTTGCGCGGGCCGACCCGCGAGCCCATCCACAGATCGACCATCTGGTTGGCCCGGTGGGCGTCTTCCACCGTCACCCGATACAGGTTGCGGTTGGCGAAGGGGGTCTTGACCCCATCGACTTCCGGAACGTCGAACACTGTCTCCTTGAGCTGCGATGGGTTCATCTCGCCCAGGCCCTTGTACCGCTGGATCGTGACGCCGTTGCGTCCCCACTGGTTCAGTATCTGATCCCGTTCCCAGTCTGAGAAGGCGTAGCGGGTCCTGCGGCGGCCGTTGGTCAGTTGATACAGCGGCGCTTTGGCGACATACAGCCGGCCCTCATCGATCATAGGCCGCATCAGCCGCCAGAAGAGGGTCAGCAACAGGGTCATGATGTGCAGCCCATCCACATCGGCATCGACGAAGATGGCCACGCCGCCGTAGCGCATGTCTTCCACACGGAAGTCGCGGGCTACGCCGGCCCCCACTGCTGACACAATGGCCTTGATCTCGTTGTTGCTGAGCGCGCGGTTCAGGCGGGCGCGCTCAGTGTTGAGAATCTTGCCTCGGAGCGGCAGGATCGCGTGGTACCGGTTGTTGCGGGCCTGTTTGCAACTGCCGCCGGCTGAGTCGCCTTCCACGATGTACAGGATGGTGTGGGCGGTGTCGGCCCCCTTGGCGACGTCGGCCAGCTTGCCCGGCAGGCCGGTGTCCACCACATCCAGCACGCTCTTGCGCATCACCAGGCTGCGCGCCTTGGCGGCCGCTTCGCGCGCGCGGGCGGCCGCCAGACAGCGATCGACAATCCTTCGCCCCAGAGAGACATCCTTGCGGAACTGTTCCAGCAGACCCTCGTACACCAGCGACATCACCTGGCCGTTCATCTCCCGGTTGCCCAGTTGGGTTTTGGTCTGGGAAGTGAACTCCGGCTCCGGCATGAGGATTGACAGGGCGGCGGTGAGGCCGGCGGTCGTGTCGCGCCCGGTCACGCTGTCCTGGCCTGTGATCTGCTTCTTCTCCTGGCCGAAGACGTTGATCGCCTTGGTGAGGGCGGCTCGAAAACCGGACACGTGGGTCCCGCCGTCGCTGGTCGGAATGGTGTTCACGAACGAAAGGAGCTCCTCATCGTCGGCGTCGTGATACTGCAAGACCAGATCGACTCTTGCGCCGCTTTCCGTGGCGCCGGAGACCCGAATGGGGTTCTTGTGGATGACGCGCCGGCCATCGTTCAGGTGGTTCACGTACGCGACCAGGCCGCCCTCGTAGCGGTATTCGCGGGTTCGGGTTTCTTTGTCCCGATAATCGGTCAGCGTCAGTGTGAGGCCGGGGATGAGGAAGGCCGCGACCTGGAGCCGGTGGGCGATGGCGGCGAAGTCGAACTTCGTGACTTCCAGGTATTCGGAACTGGGCATGAACTCGACAGTGGTGCCGGCGCCCAGCTTCTTGTCGGCGTGCTTCTTGATGGCCGCGGCCGAGCCACGTTTTCCGACTTCACCGATAACCTTTTCCGTCTTGGGGGCCAGAATCTGGACGGGCGTTTTCACGTAGCCGTGCTCGTAGCGCTGTCGATACAGTACACCGTTCCGCCGCACGGTGACGACAAGCCATTCGCTGAGGGCGTTGGTGGCCTTGACGCCGACGCCGTGGAGTCCTCCGCTGGTAGAGTAGCTGTCGGTGTCAAATTTGCCGCCGGTGTGCAACCGGGTGAAGGCCATTTCCAGCGCCGACTTCTTGCTCTCCGGGTGGATGTCAACCGGCACGCCGCGGCCGTCGTCGTCCACGCGGGCGCTGCCGTCCTTGTTGATGGTGACGTCGATGCGTGTGCAGTGGCCGGCCATCGCCTCGTCGATGGAGTTGTCTACCACTTCGGCCAGCAGGTGGTGCAGGTTGCTCCGCCCACCGATGTACATGCCAGGCCGCTTCTGGATCGCCTCCGGGAATCCGAGCTCCTTGATCTGGCTGGCGTCGTAGGTTTGCTGTGCAGTAGCCATTGTGATCTCCTGCGAAAATGATCTCCCGCGAACACTCGTTCTGTTTCAGTTTACTGAAATCCACGCCAATCGGAAAGACACAACATGTAGTATGTGTTGGTGGTATCAGCTACTATATATTGGGGGTTTCGACCCGAATCACTAGCGAGAACAGATGGCTAGATGGCTTGACATCTGGATGACTTGCTGATGCCCAGCCGCCCAGCCGTCAAGCCAAACTTGTCCTGGCGCCACTCTAATTATAGAACGTTCGTTCGAGAAATGCAAATCGAACGGCCGCCGGCCGGTTGTGCTTTTGTCCCTGGAAGATGGTATAATAGTGAATCCGCAAGCAGCGCGACCGGCACGTTCAGATTCGCCCGGCGCGTGAGAAGCGTTAGGCGGGCAATGGCTGCGTACCGCCTACGATGTCATTCCGAACGGAGCGCCAGCGGAGT
>JBHHTZ010000684.1:0-2562 GCA_046753605.1 Anaerolineae bacterium | reverse complement strand
ATGCCGCCGGCAGCCTTGAGAAGCTCATCTACCTCGACCGTATGGCAGGCGATGCCGGCGCGCTCGTAAGACGCCTGGGTGATGGGGTTGCCGGCCGGCATCAAGATCTGTCGAGGACCCAGCGTCACGAAGTTGAGCGCCATTCCGCGCACGGCTTCGTCCTCGTCGGGCAGGAAGAGGACGCTGTACCCGCGCGCCCGCAGGGCTTCCACGGCGGCGAAGGGCACGCGGCCCGGCCAGGCGATGGCCAGATCGCGATCGGCGAAGCGGAGTTGTCCCATGAGATGCATTGTCCCGAAGGGCAGCCCAACCGCGATGACCTCAACACCCATCTCCCGCAGCAGGCTCGTCACCTGAGCCGCTCCCTCGGCGTTGGTCCGCAATCCTGTTGCCAGCAGAACCATTTCGGGGTCGATCCAGGCTGCATCCGCGCCCTCGAAAGTTCCGGTGCCGCGCACGCTGCGCAGGATGGGGATGCCCAATTCGGCTAATCGGCGGGCGACGTGGCGTTCCTCGCCGGCCCGGACGGTAGAGGCCGGCCGGCCCAGGATCGCTCCCTCCGGCGTCATGAACAGCAGGTCGGCGACGAACATCAGGTTGGGGGGCGGTGTCTCGGCCGGCTCGACGTAGTGCACAACCACGCCGGCCTCCTGATACACTCGGGCGATGGCATCGTGCTGCCGTCGTGCCAGATGAGCGTCTGGCAGGGCGAGCATCTGCGCGTCATCCGGGTCCGCCGGCCCCTCGATCTCTGTTCCCGGACGGTGAAGCAACACCGCCTTGAGTGGCGACCACTCGTTGTAGACGCCGCACATCGCCCACGCTTCCCCGACCTCCTCACGCAAGGACGCCGTTCGCGGCGACCAGCCGGCTCCGCCGTATGCCGAGGCTGTTGTTCTGTCCATCATGCTGGATGTCTCGTTCTCGCCGCCCCAGAATCTTCTGTAGCTTTCCCAGAATCAACTCTGTCCACTCTTTCGCCTGTTAGATCTCTTCGTTGTCACATATAGTATAGCACCGAACGTCAAGCCCTGTCATCTCCACCTACCCGGATCGTTCTTGACAACTCACGCAAAAGACAGTATAATATAGACGCATTTACAATCGTCTATGTGTTGAGATAAAAGGTATGTCATCCAATTCGGTTTCTTTTGGCAAAGCCATAGCCGACGAAACGCGCCAGAAGATCATGGGGCTGATCTGCTGCCGTGAGCTGTGTGTCAGCGACCTGGTGGAGAAGCTGGGCAACGTCAGCCAGCCGACGGTATCCCACCACTTACAGATCCTCAAGGGGGCCGGCCTGGTGGACAGCCGGCGCGAGGGCAAGCAGGTGTACTACACCCTCAGGCAAGAGGCAATCGCGCAGTGCTGCGTTGTCATCGCGCGGCAATACGCACCCGATATCGATTTGGCTGCCTCGGAAACGTCCCCGAAAACAGGATAAGCGTGACTCGACCTGGAGCCGTGAGGCTCCTGTTTTCTTGACCCAACACATAGATATATGTCAATACATCAATGCAAGAGGAGGCAAACTATGACCGAGCAAACGATCCGAGCCGAAGAAATCCGCGGCAGCGTGCGCCAACGGTATGGCCAGATTGCCCGCGAGTTCGACGGGACAGCCGCCAGTTGCTGTGGACCGACCGACTGCTGTGGTGATACCGAGTCAAACGCTGCCATCACAGACCTGCTCTACGACACGCCCGATGTGGCGGACCTGCCGTTTGACGTGACCGGCATCTCTCTCGGTTGCGGCGACCCCGTGACGCTGGCCGAGCTACAGCCCGGCCAGACGGTGCTGGACCTGGGCTCCGGCGGCGGTATCGACTGCTTTCTGGCGGCCAGGCAGGTCGGACCCGCCGGCCGGGTCATCGGTGTCGATATGACGGCCGACATGATCGACAAGGCCCGCGCCAATGCCCGCAAGATACAAGTCGAGAACGTCGAGTTCCGTCTGGGAGAGATCGAGCATCTGCCGGTGGCTGACGAGACGGTGGACGTGGTAATTTCCAACTGTGTCATCAACCTGTCACCCGACAAACCCCAGGTCTTCCGCGAGGCCTACCGCGTCCTGCGGCCGGGGGGCCGGCTGGCCGTGAGCGACATTGTGACGCGCGTCGAGTTGCCACCGGAGGTGAGGCACAACCTCGATTCGTGGGCCGGCTGCGTGGCCGGCGCGTGGGTGGACAAGGACTACGTGGCAGCGATAGAGGAGGCCGGCTTTGAGGAGGTGCAGATCGAGGCCAAGAAGCTGAACGAGGGCGTCATCGCTGACGGTGTCAGCCAACTCGGTCTGGAGATTGATCCTGCTGCCGCACAGAGCATGGCTTACAGCGCGCGCGTGACGGCCGTGAAGCCGCGTTAGGCAAGGAGCCAAGAAGCGAAAAGCAGATTAGACTTCCGATGTCTCACGGCCCGGTTCCGAACAGCGTCGTTGCTCGGCTGAGCCGGCAAGGGTACGTCCTGCGGCCCTGTGATAAGCTCAGTAGATCCAGATTTGCTCTGAGGGGATCGCCAGATCCCCGCTGTCGGTGTGGATCTGACGATCCAGACCGAACAAAA
>JBHHTZ010000683.1:0-2568 GCA_046753605.1 Anaerolineae bacterium | reverse complement strand
CAGCCATCAAAGCACTCACAGGGGAGGAAGTTGGAAAACGGAAGGGGGAAAGGGGAAGGGGGAAGGGGGAAAGGGGAAAGGGGAAAGGGAAAGGGGGAACCTGGCCTCATCAGTTTTGTGCTCCACTCTCCAATCTCCATCTTCCACCCTCCAATCTCCATTCTCCAATCTCCATTCTCCATTCTCCATTCTCCATTCTCCATTCTCCATTCTCCACTCTCCATTCTCCATCTTCCACTCTCCATTCTCCATTCTCCATTCTCCATTCTCCATTCTCCACCTACCCCTTGATCCCCGCATACGCCACGCCCTCAATGTAGTACTTGCTGAAGAGAAAGAACAATACCAACACCGGGACGGCGTTGAACATCGCCCCCACCAGGATCAGGTTCCACTGAGCTTTGAAATTCTGTTTGAAGATGCTCAGGGCCACATTCAGCACCCACATCCGGGGCGAGTCCAGATACAAAAGCGGCGTCAGGAAGTTGTTCCACATCGCCTGAAACTGCAGGATGAAAACTGTGAGCAGGGCCGGGCGAGACAGCGGGAGGATCACGTCCTTGTAGATCTGAAACTGGCTGGCCCCATCGATCAGGGCTGCCTCCTCCAGGTCGCGGGGGATCGTCTTGAAGAACTGAGTGAGCATGAAGATCGCGCCGGCACTGACAATGCCCGGCAAGATCAGTGACCAGTAGGTATTGAGGAGCTTCAGTTTGCCCATCAACACAAAGGCTGGGATCAAGGTCACGGCGCCGGGAATCATCATTGTGCCCAGCATAAAGTTGAACACGGTATCCCGCCCGCTGAACCGGAGCCGGGCAAAAGCATAGCCGGCCATGGAGCACGCGATGACCTCCAGCACAGCAACCGTCACCGAGAGAAAAGCCGTGTTGAACAACCAGCGCGGGAAAGTGCCTCCTTCTCCCACATCGGTATTCCACACCCTGACCCAGTTCTCAACCAGCCAATGCGCGGGGAAGAACTTCGGCGGATAGGCAATGATCTCGGCATCGGTCTTGAAGCTGCCAATGGCCGCCAGGACAAACGGCATAATGAGCACGACACCCAGCCCCACGAGCACAGCATAGCGCAGAATCAGTCCGACATAGTAGCGCGGGGGATGGTCAAGGCCACGCCTTTCAGCGCGAGTCACTGTTCGAGTGGCAACGGTCATCTTGGCCTCCTCAGTAGTACAATTCCGTGCCGCGTTCGATCACACGACGCTGGATGAAGGTGAAGAAGAAGATTATCGCCGCCAGGATGAAGGCCAGCGCAGACGCATACCCCATCTGAATCGGTCCCTGCTTGCCCAGTGCTTCGGTGAACACCAGATAGACTGGCGTGATGGTGGTCCCCAGCGGCCCACCTGACGTGGCCAGGTAAACCTGGTCGAAAATCTGCAGCGTACCGATGGTGCCCAGCACGATCACCAGCAGGATAATGGGCCGCAACATGGGCAGCGTGATCTTCCAGAACTGCTGCCAGCCACTGGCCCCGTCGATGCTGGCCGCCTCGTAGAGCACGGGGGGAATGTCTTGCAGCGCGGCCAGGAACATGATCATGAACGTGGGGGCCGTGGTGAAAATGTTCTGAAACATGATGGCCATCCAGGCGATGCTCGGTCCGCGTAGATACCACAATTTGGATGGAATCCTGAGCCCGAAAGCGCCGGCAATGAGCTGAATCAAGCCGCGTGGGTCTCCCAGCCAGTTGATCGCCTTCCAGTGGATGCCCACCAGACCTAACGTCTTGCTGAACAGCAGGTTGATGTAGCCTGTCTTGAGGTAGAGCCAGACAAAGATCAGCGTGATGACTACCGAGGAGGTAACGCTCGGTGCATAGAAGATCGTGCGGAAAAACTGCTTGAAGCGCATGGGCTTGTTTACCAGGACGGCCAGGAAGATAGCAATGGCCGTCTGCGTGGGCGTGACAATGGCTGCGTACCACAGCACGTTGTGCAGCGACTGCAAGAAATCCTTCTGCTTGAACGCTTTGGCGAAGTTGCTCAGGCCGACCCACTGCGGCTCCGAAAAGATGTCGTACCTGGTAAAGGCGATGTACAGGGCAAACAGGACGACGCCAATGGTGAAAGTCAGGGTTACAAGCAGGTACGGTGCCAGAAAGGCGTAGCCGGCAATTAGCGCCCGCCGGCGACGCCGATCGGGCCATTCACGGCGCACGACGGCGGCTGCAACGGCGGCCAGGACGGCCACCCCGGCAGCCACAGCCAGCACAAAGGGCATCGCCGCCGTTCGCACCTCGGCCAGGTAAGTGCCGAGGGTCGCCATGACCTGGGGTCCCCCCTTCGTCGGAGCATTCATGAGCAGAGGCACCATCACGACGACAAAGACCAACACGAAAGCTCCAAGGGCAGTCAGATTGGCGCCGCTGCGAGACGGCGTTCCCTGAGCTTGCACGGCGCAACTCCCTTCGTTACGGTTCACTTGATCCTGGTGGGGGTAACGACTCAGCCACTTCGCGCCCGGCGAATGAATTCGCGGCAACACTTGCGAAACCGGCCTTCGCCGGTTGGGTTTGGAGTCGCCGAAGGGCGACTTCGCAATGGTA
>JBHHTZ010000682.1:0-2580 GCA_046753605.1 Anaerolineae bacterium | reverse complement strand
GAGCTGCCGGCGTTCATGGCCACCTTCTTCCCGAACATGTCCTCGAGAGTGGCATACTCACCTTTGCGCACCAGGAACGACTGGTTGTCCCAGAAATAAGTGATGCTGAAATCGACAGCGTCATCGCGACTGCGCGTGTGGTTCATGCTGGCCACGGCCATATCGATCTTGCCTTCCTGCATGAAGCTGATGCGCGTAGTCTCGTCCACCTTCACCTGCTCGATCCCCACGCCCAGCCGCCGCACCAGTTCGTTAGCCAGGTCCACGTCGAACCCGACCCAGTTCCCACCTTCGTCGATGTAGCTCAACGGCGGGTTGTCGAATCGAATACCCACCCGCGTCACGCCGGCCGTCTTCACCTTGTCCAGCGTAGACTGCGCCGGCGGCGGGGCCGGTAAAGACTGACAAGCCGCCAGCGCCACCATCAAGCCAACTACCCACCACACCTTCCACGAATTCAACACTTTCTTCCTCCAATCCATCCATCCAGCCAACTAGCCATCCAGCCATCCTCAGAGTACCAACTGATCCGCCAGCCGGCCACCCCGCTCCCACCGAGCAGCAACCCGCGAGACCGTCAACGCCACCATGGCGTACAGTAACCCCACCGCCAGGTACACCGGCACCCAGTACACCGAATTGCGCACGTCACTGCCCAGTGCTGAGCGCGCCACGGTCATCAGCTCACCCACACCCAACACCACGACCACCGACGAGTCTTTGAACAACGAGATGGCCTGGCCGGTGAAGGCCGGCAGCATCACACGCAGCGCGTACCGCAGGCGCACCAGGAAGAACACCTGCCAGGAGTTGGCGCCCATGAGCCGGGCAGAGTCGGCCAACTCCTGCGGCACAGCCACCAGGCCGGCGCGCACGATCTCCGCCTGGTAGGCCGATGTGTACAGCGTGAGCGAAATCAGCGCCGATGTGAGCGGGCTGAAATCCAGCCCAAAGCGCCGGCCACCGATGAACTGATGGATCAGGAACAGCAGCAAAAGCAGCGGTAGCCCGCGAAACACCTCGACGTAGGCCGCGGCCAGCCGGCGGGCGGCGGCCCAACGGGCCACCCGCACCGCGCCCACGACCAGCGCCACGGCGAACCCCAGACCAATCGCCAGCGCCGCCAGGATCACACTCAGCACCAGACCCCCCGGCCGCTGGCCCGGAAAGCCGAACAGCAGCGTTGGTAACAAGCGCCACAAGAATTCCAGAGTAGTCAACATACCCTCAAAGACACCACGAAGCACGAAAATGCTGGATGGCTGGATGGCTGGATGGGGCTGCGCGAGCCATCCAGCCATCCAGCCATCCAGCTATCCAGCCAACTATTCATTGCCTCTTTCCGAGGTTCTCGCACGATCAACCCCCACACCTACCCCGCCACCCCCCTTCCTGTCCGAGGCACATGCAGCCATCGCCGCAGCAGCCAGGCGTAGCTCCAGGACAACAGCCAATAGCCCACCGAGGCCAATAACAGCAACTCCACCGCGTGGAAGGAACGCGTGATGGAGGTCTGAACGGCCTTGAAGAACTCCGGCACGGCGACCAGGGACGCCAGCGCGGTGTTCTTCATGTTGTGGACCAGCCGTGTCACAATGGCCGGCGATGCCGCACGCAAGCCATGTGGCAACAGCAGGTTAATGAATGCGCGGCTGCGTGAGGCCCCCAATGAGCGTGCCGCCTCCCAGTGTTCCTGCGCCAGCGTGCCCACGCCGGCCCGGAACAGCTCCGCGATGTAGGCGCTGGTATTCAGCGTCAACCCCAGCGCCGCTCCAACCGCGTAGTACGGAACTGACAGCCCGGTGAGATGGCCCAGTCCGTTGATCCACGAATTGTCAAAGAACAATGCACGCCTTGTCCCTGGATCGAAGGCATTCGGCAGGGCATAAGCCCAAAAGATCACGCCCACCAGCGCCGGCACATTCCGAAACACCTCAACATAGATCACGGCCAGACCGCGCAGCGGCCTCGTCGGTGAAAGACGCAGCCAGCCAATGCCCACCCCCAGCAGCAGCGCGCCGGCCGACGTGACGATCGTGAGCACGATGGTCACGCCCAACCCGCTCAGGAGCAGGCGGACGATCTCTGGCGTCAACCATGGAAAAATGTCAAACATCGCTCTAAATGTGCCATTGTCAAGCTTCTCAGCCGCTCCCGCCGGCTTGTCAAATCCGGCGGCTCTTCGTCACAGACCCTAAAGGTTTCAGAAACCTTTAGGGTCTAACGGTACTCCGCACACGGCGGAGAAAACTACTTTCAGGTCGGTCAGGGGTCTTCCAGGTGTTCATCTTCCAACAGCCGGCCCTCTTGCCAGCGCTGCTGCAACGCTCGCGCATCCAACGCCGGCGGCGCATGAGGGTGGGGACCCGCCGTCGGAATCCAGGCATTCCGCTCCGCGCAGATGTCCTTTTCCGACACCAGCATCGGCAAATCCCCCAGATTGACCGGTTTCAGACCCTCGTAGGGCGTCGTAATGTCGGCGGCCACCATCGCGTTACCCAGCGCCACCAGCCAGTCGCGCCCCAACCCCTCAATCTCATCAACCAGCCTGAATCGATCCGGCGCATACTCCAGTTCGAG
>JBHHTZ010000681.1:0-2585 GCA_046753605.1 Anaerolineae bacterium | reverse complement strand
CTGCGAACAACACTAGACCACGAACTGTTCTGCGGTCAGCTTCGGCGAGCTACCGCGTCGTGTTTCGTAGACATATTGCATCCCTTTCGCCAGGAAGAAGACGCGGTAGTCGGCCGGCGCGCCCTGGCCGAAATCGCCGTACAGGGGAGATTCGTTCTCGGTGTCCAGGCGTTCGATCCGGTCCAGCTTGGTGACTGAGATGATCTCGGGGTCCAGACCTCGGCGTTCGATCAGGTCTGCGGCTGCTTCGGCGACGATGGCCTGGGCGCCTTCGGGCACGGAGTCAGTCCGAACTGCGGTTCTCGACATCGAACTCCTCTTCATTGTCTTCCCAGCTTATGATCCACACACAAGCGCCGGCCAGCAGGATCGTCGCGACCACCAGAGCAGCCATCTGGTTCGCGAGCAGGCCGGCGTTCCGCGCCGACCAGAACAGGATGATGACCATCCCGACTGCCAGTGCGGCCCACGCGGTGAGATAGGGATGATCCTGGACAAACTCTCTCATTTTGAAGCTCTTCTCTCCTCCTCGGGGATATGCTCCCAGGCGGACCACACCTGTTCCCACAGCCCGTCGATGGTTCCGTTGTTTTCTATCACGACGTCCGCCAGGGGCAGTTTCGGCTCAATCGGCGGCTGGGCGTCGATGCGCGCTTCAGCTTCTGATCGTTTCAACTGGCGCGTTGCCATGAGCCGCTCTATCTGGCGTTCGCGGGTGGCGGTCACGATCCAGAGGGCATCGCCGCTAGTGTGCATGCCGGCCTCGATCAGTTTGATGGCCTCGATGGCCACCACCGAAGCCCTGGTCTCCGCAAGCTGTTGGGCGATGATCCGACCCACTGCGGGGTGGATGAGGCTTTCCAGCCGCTTGAGAGCTGCAGGGTCCTGGAAGACGATATCACCCAGCTTCGCGCGGTCGATCGTGCCATCGGCACGCACGATCTCAGACCCGAACGCCTGGACGACCAGCTCGTAGGCCGGCCCGCCGGGTTGCGTAACCTGGTGAGCAATCTGGTCCGCATCGATGACCTCTGCCCCCAGTTTCGCCAGCATTCTGAGCACCGTGCTTTTGCCGGCGCCGATGTTGCCCGTCAAGCCAATTCGGTACATGGTGCTGACGATTTTAATGCTTTCTCGGGCGGCTGTCAAGGATAGAGGTCTCCTCGGAAAGCTTGGCGTCGGAGGTCATTTCGATTATAATGTGCGTCATGCGCGCACGAGAACTGCTGAGTCGCTACGGGCCGTGGCTGCTGATGGTTGGCTGCGCGGCCGCGCTGGCCGGCCTTGTCCTCACGATCCCGCCATCTGCGGTGACACGCCTGGCCTTTTTGGGTCTCCTGTTTGGCGCAGTGTTTGGGTTTATGCTCTTGCTTTTTCGGACATACTATGGGCGCCGGTTGCCGGCAGCCATCCGCCGTCGCGATCCGCAGCGGGCGGCCCGGGAAGGGCTTATGATGGCCGGCTTCGTCACACTGTGCGCGTGGCTTCGAATGCTGCGCATCTTTACGCTGACCAATGCCCTGCTTCTGTTGGGTGTGCTTGCGTTCATGGAAGCCTTCTGGATATCGCGTGCTGAGTAGGTAGTTGCCGCGAATTATGAAGTTTGAGAAAATAATCAGGGTACTGAGTCCGACAGGCCCGCCCGCCGATGAAGTCGGCGGGCTACGAAGCTGCGCCCCATCAATGGGGCTTTCCCGCTCGGAAACGGGGCGTAGCCCGATTCATCGGGCGCTGCTTCGTAGCACGGGCACTTCATGCCCGTGCGGGCGATGGCTGACAAGCAGTGCGCTGTTACCGGATTATTTTCTCAAGGTTCATCATTCGCCAGCCGTAGTGAATCGTGGGGTAGGCGTCGTTTGGCCGTCAAGCGCGGAAGTTGCTTTTCTGCTAGCGTTGTGAACGGCCTCTAAACGCCAGAAAGGATGTGGCGCTATGTGGGCGAGAACCCGAGGAATTGCTGTCGCTGTCGTGCTCCTGGCCGGCCTGCTGTCCGGTGGCTTGCAGCCGGCAGATGCCGACACGATCACGGTTGGGCTGGAGCCAGGCCGGCTGGTGGGCCACGTGGGCGACACGGTTGTTGTCGCAGTGCGGGTGGACGGGGCAGTGAACCTGGGAGCATTTGAGTTTCATCTGGGCTACGATCCGGCGGTACTCCAGGCGACAGGCGCCGGACTGGGGGCGTTTCTTGGCAGCACGGGGCGGACACTGGTGCCGCTGGGGCCGGCGCTGCGGGAGGGCGAAATACGTTTTGCCGGCGCTTCCTATGGCACGGCCGCCGGCGCAGACGGTTCTGGTGCGCTGGCAGAGATCACCTTCCGCGTTGTTGGCGCCGGAAGCAGCGCTCTCACTTTCAACCGGGTCATCGTCACCGATGCAATGGCCCAGGTGCTGCCGGCGGATGCTATCGACGGCACCTTTTCGACGGAAGCGAGTCTCTCCTCCTCGGTTCGGCTCCCACTGGTGCTCAGATAATGATTCGGGTGTGTTTAAATCCGGTTGTAGGAGCAATACGGTTCAGTTAACGTCAGCGAGCGTCGGTCGAGTAGGCCTGGAGCGTGGCGGCTTGGGTTGAGCTTGTCGAAGGG
>JBHHTZ010000680.1:0-2589 GCA_046753605.1 Anaerolineae bacterium | reverse complement strand
CCGCCCATGTAGGGGCGCAACACCTCGGGCACGACCACGCTGCCGTCGGCTTGCTGGTAGTTCTCCAGAATGGCGATCACAGTGCGCGGTAGCGCCAGCCCCGATCCGTTCAGCGTGTGGACGAACTCCGGCTTTGCGCCCGGCTCCGGTCGATAGCGGATGTTGGTGCGGCGGGCCTGGAACGTCTCGCAGTTGCTGCACGAACTGACCTCCAGCCACTCTCCGCAGCCAGGAGCCCACATCTCGATGTCGTATTTCTTCGAGGCGGTGAAGCCCAGATCGCCCGTCACCATTTGCACCACGCGATGGGGGATTCCCAAAGCGCGGGGCACGTCTTCGGCGTTGTCCAGCAGCGTCTCCAGCTCATCGTACGAGGTCTCCGGCGTGGTGAATTTGTACATCTCCACCTTGTCGAACTGATGCCCCCGCTTGATGCCCCGCACATCGCGGCCGGCAGCGAACTTCTCGCGCCGAAAACATGGGGTGTACGCGACGTAGTGAAGCGGCAGATCGTCGGCATCCAGGATTTCGTCGCGGTGCAGGTTGGTCAGGGGGATTTCGGCTGTCCCGACCAGCCACAGGTCATCTTCGACGTCGTGGTAGATGTTGGCGGCGAACTTGGGGAGCTGGCCGGCCCCCCACATGCACGCTTCTTTCACCACCGCCGGCGGATAAACCTCGGTATAGCCCTGTTCTTCGACGTGAAGGTCAACCATCCAACTGATGAGGGCGCGCTGCAACCGGGCGCCCATCCCCCGCAGTACGTAGAATCGACTGCCCGACAACTTCACCCCGCGCTCGAAGTCGATGATGCCCAGCATGGGGCCCAGGTCCCAGTGAGGCAGCGGCTCAAAACCGAACTCGCCGGCCATTTTCGGCGTGCCTTCCTGGCGAATGACGATGTTTTCGCTGTCGTCCGCGCCGACGGGGACGCTCTCGTGGGGCATGTTGGGCGCCAGCATCATGGCGTCGTGAAGCCGGCCCTCCACCTCGCGAAGCTGACCCTCCAGCGCGCCGATTCGCTCATTTACCTGCCGCATCTGCTGGATGAGCGGTTCGCGCTGCTGGGAGTCCTCCATCGCCCCAATCTGTTTCGATGTCACGTTCCGTTGATGGCGTAACGCTTCCAACTCCTGCAAAACGTCCCGCCGCTCCTCGTCCAGCGCAATGATCTCATCGATCGGTGCGTCGGCGTGAAGCTTTCTCAAGGCGTCCTTGACCCCGTCTGGATTCTCTCGGATGTACTTCAGGTCTAGCATTGCGCAACCTCCATGTACTGCCCAAAAACAAACCGCCCCTCATCCGCAGGACGAGAGGCGCTCGTGGTGCCACCTGACTTCGTCGTGATCTCGCGATGCACGACCTCGGCGGGTCGGCTGACCCTGGCTCGATAACGGGAGCTGGCCGGCGATGCCTACTGGCGGAGCCAAATGGACCAGGATTCTGCTTCGTCTGGCTGTGTGACTCCTCTTTTCGGCACGCGACTCGGGAGTGGATTTCCGCCGCATCGGCGGCCCGTTCTCAGCATCCGGGCTCTCTGTGCGCCGAGAGGCGACGTACTTGGCTCCGTCGTCGTCGTTCCATTGTTTAACGATCAACATTATACCATTGCTGCCGGGCTATTGTCAAAGTTCATTTACTGGTCAACTTCACGCGGCTCCAAGAGTAGTGACACGCCGTCAAGAATCTGACGCACACGCGCGCGAGAAAGCACGCCTATCCTCTCCACCAAGTCCTCCTTGTCCACGGTGAATATCTGCGATACATTCACCACACTCTGCTTGGGTAAGTTGGCCTCCCCTTTCGCCAACAGAACGTTCCCTGGAGCCTGGGCCCGTTTGAGATTGGACGTCAGCACGCATACCACCACCATGTTTATTCGACTTCGGTTGAACACGTTGTTTTGTATGACCACATGTGGATGGCGATAGCCCGGCCCTGACCCTGATGGCTCACCCAAGTCAACCCAATGCACCTCCCCTTGGTTGATTACCATTGCCCCTCCACCATCTGCCGGCGCTGTTGACGCATTTGATGACGTAGAGCCTGCTCTTCCGGGCCTGGTGAGTCAGCATACGCTTCGTTGATGGCTTCCAGCAGTTGGCGATTCTGGTAGCGTTGGATGAAGGCCTCAACCGCCAACACGAATAAGCGACTTCGCGAGATCTCCAATTCTTGGGCCAGGGCATCGACTTGTTCAAAGAGAGACTGCTGCAAAGAGATAGCTGTTTTCACATTAGCCATTGGTTTCTATTTTCGGCATAACATAAGTTGCACTCAGTGCCAGGCTCACACCCACTGGAAGAGAGCCAGGCAAGCACCTTGACAACTAGACAGCAATCGCTCCCATGTGGCAGAATTACGGGAGTAACCAACCCGATCTCCCCCCCTACCCACAGGAGCGCTTGGCGCGCCTGGCCGCGCACAGCCGGCCGGCGGCCTGTCGAAGGGACGCTCAACCCAGGATTCGCGGCAAATGCCCTCTGGAGTTGGCCGGCTACGACACCTGCGCCGGTGCAGGCGTCAGCCAGGTACCTATCGCTTCTCTCTGTGCCGGCCTCAGCATCGCCTGGCCTCTGGAGGTAGCCC
>JBHHTZ010000679.1:0-2589 GCA_046753605.1 Anaerolineae bacterium | reverse complement strand
CGAAGGGGGCTTGACGAGGCGACGTCCTGAGCTTGTCGAAGGGGGCTCTCTTGATTTAACTGGCGAAGGATTTCTGCCGAGCTGTACTAGCAGATGGACCCGCAGCGGCGACTGTGTGAGGCCGGCAGGCTTCTCAGTTTCCCAGCGGTTCGACATGCTCTGCCCCCACCCCGCTTCGATTCGTGCGGCGTTTGCATATCAACGTGAAGCGAGCCACGATTGTAACACACGTGCCCGGAGTTGGCAAGCTCGGCCTAGGCCATGTTCTTGACCCCTCTACATGTGAGGCAATTCATTGCTCGTCGGGGCGGGCTGAGCAGTTGCTTTTACCCCATGTTAATACTCTGACAACGTAGGCTTAACAACCATAGGGTACGCTGGACTCAGGCTTTAGGCGCAGTGCTTGTAGCACTGCAAATACTCGCATCAGAACATCTGATGTTTGCTCGTGGTGGACCGTCTTCCACCACTTCGGCGGGGATTGTCGCCCCGTCTGAGCTACGAGTTCAGGTCAGGAGGTGCAACTATGCGTACCCGAATTCAGTTTTTGCTCATCGTCTTGTTCGTCGCCGGCCTGCTGGCCGTGGGGCCTGCCGGCTCTGTCGCCATGGCTCAGCCGGAAGCCAACCCGGGCATTCAGCCGGCCTACCAGACCCACAGCGTCTTCGTCGTGGTCATTGACGGCATCCGCGACAGCGAAGCTTTCGATGACACGACCCACAAGCACATTCCCCGCCTCTGGAACGAGCTGCGGCCTCAGGGGACGCTGATCTGGAATTTCTACAACCGCGCCGAGACGTACACCACGCCCGGCAACAACACCATCGCCAACGGTGTGTGGGCCTTCGCCCCCAACATCGGCCGCAACCTGGACCTGCGCCCCCAGATGCCCACCATTTTCGAGTACTACCGCTGCGCTAACACGGACGTGCCCAAAGAAAAAGTGTGGGCCATCGTAGGCAAGGGCAACGTGCGTCACGTGAACTACAGCCTGCACCCGCTTTACGGTGAGGACTGTGGCGCTACCCTCGTCTTGCCGGCCGAGAACAAGGACAAGGTCAACTGGGAGGCCCTGCAAGGGGTGATGGACAGGTTCCATCCCGACCTGGTCTTCTTCCACCTGGGGGAGGTGGACCACGCCGGCCACACGGGCGACTGGGACCAGTACACCGACGCCATCGAACAGGCCGACGGCATCGTGGGCGACCTGTGGGAGAAGGTCCAGTCCGACCCATACTACCGGGACCGCACGACGATGATCGTCACCACCGATCACGGCCGGCACGACGACGATCACGGCGGATTCCAGAACCACGGAGGCATCTGCGAGGGCGACAAGCGGTTGATCTTCCTGGCCCTGGGCCCGGACATCCGTCCCGGTGTGGAGATCGAGACGGTCCACGAACAGGTTGACATCGCCCCCACCGTCGGCGAGCTCATGGGCTTCGAGACCCCGCTGGCCGAGGGGCATGTCTTACGGGAAATGCTCATCCGGCCGGCGGCGACCGCGCAGCAGGAGTCCGCGCCGGCGTCCCCGCCCGACGGTGCGCGCCGGCTCACCTTCGATCCCGCCCGCTCGGAACACCCGGACATCGCCGCCAACGACGAGGGCCTGCACGTGGTCTGGACCGACGACCGCTCCGGCGTGCGCGAGGTCTACTACATCCGCCGCACGGCCAGCGGGACCGGTTGGACAGCGCCCGAGATGCTCAGTGAAAGTGGCGTCGAGGCCCGGGCGCCGGCCATCGCCGCTGCCGGCTCCACGGTCCACGTGGCCTGGCTGGACTATCGGGACGGGAACTGGTCGATCTACTACCGGCGACGGGAGGCCGGCGGAACCTGGACTGAGGCCGAGCGCCTGGGCACGAGCCAGGTGGAGGCGCCACCCAACACCCCACCGGCCATGCTCTGGGAGCCAGACCTGGCCGTGTCCGACAGTCGGGTGGTGGGCGTCGCGCCCGTGTACCCGCTCTGGGTGCGGAGCAAGTCCCTGGGACCGGATGACCCCACCTGGGTCAAATCCACCATCACCAACCGCGCCAACAACGGCCATGGCGTGTCCATCGCTGCCCGGGGTGACGACGTCTACGTGACGTGGACGCAGATCGCCGACCAGAACTGGGAGGTGTTCTTCGCTCACAGCGCCGACGGTGGCCGGACCTGGTCCGAGCCTCGACAGTTGGTTCATGCTGCCAGCAACTCGTACGACCCGGCCGTGGCTGTGACCGAGAACGCGGTCCACGTGGTCTGGGCGGACGACTACGCCGGCGGCTTCCAGATCGTGTACAAGCGCAGCTACGACCAGGGGGAGACGTGGAGCCCACCCATGCTGCTGACGCGGCAGCCGGCCTGGTTCCCGGCGCTGGCGGCGACGGATGGCCGGCTGGTGCTGGCCTGGGAGAGCTACGGAACGGGGAACGGCGAGGTCGTGACCCGGACCAGCCTGGACGAAGGACTGACCTGGTCGGGACCGAAGGCGCTGAGCCGCTACCCGGGTTTCTCCATCTATCCGGCCCTGGCCGGCTACGGCAGACGCGCCTACGCGGTGTGGCAGGACAACCGCGCCGGCAACTTCGAGATCTACTTCAA
>JBHHTZ010000678.1:0-2590 GCA_046753605.1 Anaerolineae bacterium | reverse complement strand
GTCGTCGCGGAATGGAGCGTGGGCGGCCGGCGCGTCATCCAGAATGTATGGCCGGTGCTCCTGAATGACCACTGTGTTGGGGTTGTCGCCCGGCACCGGGAAGCGCAGCCCCAGTACGGCGGCGGGGTCCTCCCAGCCGCGCCCGCCGACGATTTCTAGATATCCTTCACGCAGCAACTGCACCGAGGCGCTGTCGTAGGGCACCACCCGCTCCAGTTGCTCGAGAATGCGCTGGATCGCTTCGTCCTGCTGGAGGGTGGCAGCCACCACAGCGCCGGCCTGGCGCAGGGTTTCCGCCTCTTGAGCCCGACGCCGTGCGACCTCCAGCGACCGGGCGTTGCTTATGGCGATGCCGGCCTGGTTCGCAGCCGATTCGATTACCTCGAAGTCCTCAGGTCCAAAGGCATGGGGCTCTCGGCTCTCGACAGCCAGGACTCCGATCACCTTGCCGCCAACGTAGATCGGCGCATCCACCTCGGCACTGCTGCCAAGGCCGGGGATGTAGTCGGGCTCCTGTGTCACATCGGGCGTATAGTGGAGCTGGCCGTCCAGAAGCACGCGCTCAGTTATACCCTGACCCGGTGGGATCCGCCAGTCGGCCGGGGCGTCGGGCCAGCCCATACTGGCGTGGCACACGCGCTCACCGGTGGTCTCGTCCACCAGGAAGATTCCCTGATAGGCGTAGCCGAGCGTGTCGTGCAATCCCTGTACCACACGGTGGCAAACCTCCTCGTCGTCGAGGGTTGCGGCAAGGTCCGCACTGAGCTGAACCAGGGCTGCCTGCCGGCGCGCTCTGACTTGTGCTTCTTCCAATAAGCGGGCTTTCTCAACCACGATGGCTGCCTGGTCAGCAAAGAGGCTGAGCCGGTGCACGTCGGAGGGGGTGAACCGCCGCACCGGGTCAGCGTCAACAATGCCGAGGGCGCCGATCAGCCGACCCCGGGCCATGAGGGGTGTAGCCATGACAGCGAGCCATGGGCCTTCGGCGTATTGAGGTGATCGATCCTCCCATGTAGTGTAGTCATCAACGATCACAGGCTCACCGGTTTGGGCTACTCGCCCCATGGCTCCCTCGCCCAAAGCCAACCGCGTGCCGGCGTAGTCTTTCCCCATGTTGTAGCTCTGGACGATCACTACTTCCTGCTTCTCTTCGTCGTACAGCCCCAGGTCCCCTCCGGTGACGCCCAACAGCGTGACGGCCCGCTGCAAAACGGTGTGGAGCAGTTTGGGCAATTCGAGTTCGGCCGAGATGTCGGCCAGGGTTTCGCGCAGTGCGTCCAGCTCGTCCGCACGCCGGCGCTCAGCCTCCAACAGCCGCGCATCCTCTACGGCAATGGCTGCCTGGTTGGCGAACTGGGTCAGCAGCTCCAGGTCGGCCTGGGTGAAACGCCGCCTTTCCACATCGTGGAGTACGTGGATCACCCCGGTCACCTGGCCGTGCCAGATCATCGGCGCGCTGAGGACCGCTGTGAATGGCTGATCTTCCTCGTACGCGGCGGCCCGGCCCGGCCAGATGCGGTAGTCATCAATGTTTAGCGGCTCCCCGGTCTGGGCCACGATGCCGGCCGAGCCCTCACCGTATTTGAGCACTGTCCCGGTGTAGTCGCGAGGCGTGTTGTAGCTGACCACACAGCGAACTTCCTGCCGCTCCGGATCACACAAGAACAGGCTGCCGCTGGGGGCGTCCAGCAGCCGTGCTGCCCGTTCAACAATGGTGTGGAGCAGGGTGGGCAGGTTATGAGGCATGGTGATGTCCAGGCTGGTTTCGTGGAGCACGGCCAGCTCTTCCGCCCGGCGGCGCAATGCTGCCTCTGTCCGGGCGCGTTCGATGGCAAAAGCGATGTGGCCGGCGATGGTCTGGGCCAATTGCACTTCATCAGCGTTGAACTGATGGGGGGCATTGTAATAGATCATGAACTTCCCCAGCAGTCGTCCCTGATACACGAGGGGGATGAATCCCAGGGCATGGATCCCTTCGCTCAGAATAACACTCCGCAGCCTCTCCAGAGTCGGCTCCTCCCTCACATCGGGGACCAGGACAGGCTGTGGGTGTTTCTCATCTGGCTGCCATGGAGAATGGCCCTCCGCGGCTTGTCGGTAGCCCTCGGAGAGAGCGCGCCAGGCCTTGAAGCGCATGACGCCATCGGGGTCGAAGAGCAGCACCGCTGCCCGGTCGGCCTTCAGCGTACGTTGTAGACTATCCAATGCCTCTTCGTAGACTTCCTCGATGGCCTCCGTCCGGCTGACCGCATCGCTGAGATGGTAGATGGCCTGGAGCTGCTCGAATTGCTGATGCAGCGCCTCTTCTGCCCGCTTGCGCTCCGTGATGTCACGGGCCACGCCTCGAGTGTAAAGAACGTGGCCGGCCTCATCGCGCACCCATTCGGTGCGCAGATGACACCAGAGCGTGGAGCCATCTTTGCGACGGTAGGGTACCTCCATCTCAAGAGGCTCCTGGCGTTCTTGGCTGCGGGCAAACTCCTCCCGCAAGCGATCGTGGAACTCCGGCGCGAGGATCTGGCTCACGTGCCGGCCGATCAGTTCCTCACGGGTGTAACCGAGCATGCGGGCACCGGTCTCGTTGATGTCC
>JBHHTZ010000677.1:0-2596 GCA_046753605.1 Anaerolineae bacterium | reverse complement strand
TTACTGATCACTGTTTACTGATCACTGGTTACTGTTCACTGATCACTGTTTACTGATTACTGTTTACTGATCACTGATCACTGATCACTGTTTACTGAGAACTGTCCCTTCGATCCATTCCTGCCCATCGGACCAAACCTCTTTTTTCCAGATGGGGACGGATTGCTTGAGACGGTCGATGGCATATTGACACGCCTCGAATGCCTCGGCGCGGTGAGGGGAGGAGACGGCAATGCCCACGCTGGCCTCGCCGATTTCCAGCCGGCCCACGCGGTGAACGATGGCCAATTCAATGACATCCCATCGCTCTCGGATTTCGTCGGCGATGCGCTGCATGGCCGGCACTGCCATGTCGGGGTAGGCTTCGTACTCCAGGTAGTCCACCTCGCGGCCCAGGTTGTTGTCGCGGACGACGCCGAGGAAGGTGCAGATGGCGCCGGCGCCGGGGTCTTCCACAGATCCGACTAACTGGTCAGTATCTATCGGTTCCTTCACAATCTTGAACATGCGTAAGTATCCATCAAGCCGGTAGGAATCGATTGCTTCAGATTTCTTCCCAAGACAACCTACAGGCGTGCAACCGGTCGGTCATAAGCGATTAACTCCTAATACCCAGGAGAAGCTGCAATAATTCCTGTTGCTCTCCAAGGAGCCGTTGCTGCTCGTCCATCTCAGCTCGATCTTGAGTCCTGTACCAGTCTTCCAGTTGCGCCTGTTCTTCCTCAGACAGTGCTTCCCCTCGTGTGGCCCGATCGTGCAATTGCTCGCCGAGTTTGTCAGATACCATTTCTTGATCCCCTCCCAATCCCCGAGAATGACATCATTATTCTAGCACGAAACTGCCCGTGCAACTAACGGCTCTCAGTGATGTTCCAAGACTAGAGACCTGCTACCCCAATTTTGCCAGCTAACCCGCCACTCACCGGCGGCAGGAAGGCGACCTCATCGCCGGCCTGCAATTTTTCATCCAATCTCGCATATTCAGCGTTGATGGCGGCCGCCGGCTTCACCTGCGGCATCCTCGGATACGCCGCCTGCAACTCGCGCCACAGATCGCCTACTGATGCTCCTTCGTCGATTTTCCAGCGTAGCTCGGCGCTGCCAACGGCCTCTCGATACGTTGCAAACAACCTCACCGTGACTTCCATCATCTAAACTGTCTCCGACCCAACAACCGCCCTTGCCACCTCCGCCACCACATCGTAGCGACCAAACGGCGGGATCACATAAGCGCCATGCACGCGGTCTCGCACCGCCGCCAGAAGTTCGCCGGCCAGTTGAATGCCTGTGTCCAGCCCATCGTCGCCGGCCTCCCGCATCTGCTGGCGCACATGGCCCGGTATGCTGATGCCCGGCACTTCGTTGTGCAAGAACTCGGCGTGGCGGTGGCTGTAAAGCGGCAGCACCCCGATGATCACCGGCGTCGGAAACTCGCCAATACGCTTCAACACCCGCTCAATGACCTCCGGATCATAGACGGGCTGGGTCAGGAGGAAATCGGCGCCGTTCTTGATCTTTTTGTCCAACACGCGGAGCTCGCGGGCCAGTTTCTCGGCGCCCGGATCGAACGCAGCGCCCACAAAGAACGACGTGGGCTCCTCAATCGCCCGGCCGGCCATGTCCACGCCCTGATTGAACCCCTTGATTAGCCGAATCAGGCCAGAAGGTACAATGTCGGACACCGCCGTGGCGTCCGGGTAGTCCCCAATGCGAGGCGGGTCGCCCATGACGATGAAGATGTTGCGCACACCCATGGCATGGGCGCCGAGAAGTTCAGAGTGCAGCGCCACCAGGTTGCGATGCCGGCACGTCATGTGCAAGATCGTTTCCATGCCCAGCTCGTTCTGCACTAGCGTCGCCATCGCCGATGCGCTCATCCGCGCCTGCGCGCGTGGGCTGTCCGCGATATTGACGGCATCGACGACACCCGACTCCTTCAGCCACGTCAGCTTTGGGGTAATCTGACTAAGATTGAACCCCTTCGGTGGATCGATTTCCACCGTGATCACAAACTTGTCGCCCAACTTGCGGGCCAGGTCTGTTAATTCCAGGGGCGGAGCAGCCACGAAAGGCGTCGTACGCTCCGGCGGAAAGGCAATCGTGACTCTTGTCCGCCGCAGTTCCGGCGGCCGCAAATCCTGGATGGCGTCTCGCAGGCAGGCAATGTGCTCAGGCGTGGTGCCGCAACAGCCCCCGACGATGACAGCGCCGGCCTCCACCATGCGCTTGGCGTAGCCGGCCATGTACTCCGGCGACGAGAGGTACACGAAGCGCCCCTCGACGTAGGCCGGGAAGCCGGCGTTGGGCTGCGCCGACAGGGGCGTGCCGCTCACCTCAGCCATCTGCTGCACCACCGCCAGCATCGGCTGCGACCCCACGCTGCAATTAGCGCCGACGACATCTACCCCCAGCGCCTCCAGCCCCGCCACGATGCCGGCCGGCTCGTCCCCCCGAATCGTCGCCCCATCCTCGCCGAAGGTCATCTGGGCGACGATGGGCACGCCGGCGACCGTCTGCGCAGCGAGAACGGCCTGCTCCACCTCGCGCAGATCGGGGAACGTCTCCAGAATCAGCAGATCAACGCCGCCCTCGATCA
>JBHHTZ010000676.1:0-2600 GCA_046753605.1 Anaerolineae bacterium | reverse complement strand
TCGTGGTGCTCCTGGTAGCGCGCCACCCAATCCTGAAGGGCTACCTGGTACTTCGCCCGCTGAAGCGTATCGGCCGCCAGATCGTTCGGGCCAACGAACACCTGCTTTTCGACCATGATGAAGACATAGCGAGTGGGGATCGCCAGGTCCGGGTTGCGGGGGTCGAAACGGTACTGCACGGGATCATACTTCTCCAGGAACACGCCCCAGGGGAAGTAGTACCCCCGGCCCAGCACCTGAGGCAGCACCTCCGGGTAGCCCACGACTGTCCAGGTATATGCAAGATGCTCATCCTTGATCCGATAGAGCGTGCGGGCGAAGGACTCTGGCTCGGAGGGCAGGCCGGGATCCGCTCGCAGCGGCGGCGATATAACCGTCATTCCGGCAATCGCCAAAGCGACCAGGCCGGCGGTCAACCCAACAGATGGGTGCAGCCGCAGCGCACCCACCCGACCCATGAGCCGGCGCGCTGATGTGATCATCAACGTCACGACGATGTCCAGTTCCACCCCCAACGCGACGGCGGCCAACAGCGAGAGGGGGATGCCGGCGATGTCGGGCGACAGCCCGGCCGGAACCCCCACGAAGAGCGCCAACAGCAGCCACAGCAACAGTCCCACGCTGCGTTTCAAGTGCGCCCGACGCCCCGGTGGCGCCAGCACCAGGCCGGCGCCCAACGCGGCCAACCCCCAGATCAGCGAGTGCCAGACGGGGGTCGGCCTGCCGGGCGTGAAGAAGGCTGCGAGGATGTCCAGCACTCCCTGGTGACGCGGTCGCCCCAGCAAACAGGCCAGCACCAGAAACAGGTTGCCCAGCAGAGTGGCCGCACCGCCGGCCGCCACGGCCCAGGCAATTCGTCGCACAGCTCCGCGCCGGCTGAGGGCATGGACAACCAGCACGGCAAGCAACCCGACTAGCCCGAACAGGCCGGCCACCGGATGCAGGATGAAGCCGGCCGCCAGACTTTCGCTGGCCAACAGCAGCACCGGACGTCGGGGGGTGTTCAGGAACTCGGCGCAAAACATGAGAGATGGCAACAAGAATACCAACCCCAACTCGAAGGGATGCAGCTCCTGCTGGCGCCATGCGCCGGCAGGCAACACGCCCGAGAAGATGAACATGCCGTACAGGGCGGTCGCCACGACCGCTGGTCCGCGCCGGCCTCCGGCCCAGCGCACGGTCACGTAAACAGTCAGCGTCAGCAGCAGCCCGGCCAGGCCCCCGGCCATCCTTACCAACAGGGCTTCATCCACCCGGGCGAACTGCGCAATGGCCTCGATCCAGGCGTGCGTGCCCATGGGATAGGCCCCACCTGGCCAGATTGTGTTGCTGACCAAGAGGCGGGTCCAGGCAGCGTGCAGGTAGCTGCCCGGATCACCCGGCGCGGCGCGGGCGGGCACGCCGGCCAGGCGCAGGCCGGCGCTGATGAGCAAGACCATCCCTAACACCGTCCACCAGGCCAACGCATCCCGGTCTGGCTGCCGTGACGCCGCCCACCGCTGGATCCGCTCCCGGTGCCTGGACAGCCAGATGTGATACGGGAGATTCCCCTCCATCATGTCGATGATCGTAACCTCCAGCCGGGTCGTGCCTTGCTGGAGTTCTGTGATCGGCAATCGTCCTCGCTGGAGGCTGGCGGTTCCAAGGCCCAACGCCAGGTAACTGGCCAACAGGGAGAAGAAGTCGAACAGGTGAAGCAGCACCAACCCCTGCACGATGATGGCCGTTGCCAGCACCATGCGGGCCAGGTTGGCGAAGAAGCGCACACCGCCGCCGGCCGCCTCTGGCCGTGGGAAGAGCCAGCCGGGCAGCAGAACAAACAATATCCCGAACCAACTGACTAGCTTCAGAATGACGATCAATGCCTGGTTGTGGTAGGTCATCGACTCCCCATCCGCAAGATCATGGCTGAACCACGGGTGTAGGCGTGCTCAGCGGCAGTCCCTCCAGTACCGAGCCGGACGAGGGTGCTGACGGTTCTGTTGGCGTTGGCGTCGGAATGTGCACCTTTTGGAAGAAACCCTCACTCTGCAGGTCTACCGGTCCTGTCTCCTCCTCCGCGCCCTTTGGTTCAATCCCCAACTCTGGCGTTGCTTCTCCGGTGGCCGGGGTGGGTCTCTCCCCGGCCGCTGGCATCACCAGCTTCAAGTGCACCTCGTTCTTGACTCCACGCAGGGTATATAGCTTGTACCCTTCCCCATGATACACGTGGATGAATTGGGCACCCTGGAGGTCGTTGAGGAATATGCGCCGCCCGTCGTTAATGCGCACCTGGAAGTAGGTTGGTGTGCTCGTGTGCAATATCACCTCGTAGGGCTTCAAATCAACCGCCACCTGGTTCTTCAGGTGAAGGCGAAGGATGTCAAAGGCTTCATCGGTTCGGGTGTAGCGCAGCCACGGGTAAGTTGTCTGGGCAAAATCGAGCCAGCGCAGAAAGCGGTAGTAGAACCCGTTCTTCTGGCCGGTGTAATCCCCGCGCCAGGGCCAGTAATTGGGATTGCGGAGGTGCTCCGCGTGGGGATAGTTCGCCGGCGTATGCACGACGTCATCCGGGTGCATGAAGTGGGTCCAGATGCCCATCATCCCCAGTTCAGACATCA
>JBHHTZ010000675.1:0-2602 GCA_046753605.1 Anaerolineae bacterium | reverse complement strand
TCAAGTATCCAATATCTGACCAACAAAGGATATTGGATATTGGATATTGGGTATTGGATATTGGGGAGTGGTCGGGAGGTCGGTGACATGACGGAGATTGGACAGATCACAGAAGAAGAGATGTTGGGTCGGATTCGGAAGGGGTATTTGATCGAGTCGCCAGCGCACATGACGGAGAAGTACAAGGCGGCGCTTAAGGTGATTCTGACCGTGTCTGGCGACACGGAGCTGGTCAGCGCGCCGGCCTACTACATGGCCGCGCGATCTGCACCAACAGTGAACTCCTTCATCTCCGCCATGGCCATCATCCAGGATGAGTTGGGGCACGCCCACATCGCCTATCGGCTGCTTCAGGACCTGGGTGTGGACGTGCAGGAGTTGGTCTACGAGCGGGACCCGATGCAGTTCAAGTATCCCTATGCTTTCGACGTACCTCTGGAGACGTGGGTTGAGCTGTGTGTGGCTAACGCGTTTTATGATCGGGCCGGCTTCATCCTCCTGGGCGACATCTACAAACACACCTCATACGGTCCCTGGAAGCGCGCTTTGGCGAAGGTGGACAAAGAGGAGAACTTCCACCTGCGCCACGGCGAGGTCTGGATGCGCCGCATCAATGGCGATGCCGAGGGCCATGACCTGCTCCAGCGGGCTGTGGATTGGATGTTCCCTCTGACCGTCGAGTGGTTCGGTCTGCCAGACCGGCTGAAGGTTCACACCGACCAGTTGCTGTACCAGCTCAAGGGGTACACCAACGACCAATTGCGCCAGCAGTGGCTGTCGACAGCAGTTCCGCTGTGCGGAGAGCTGGGGTTGAAGGCGCCGGCCCACCACGACGAGACGAAGGGCGAGTACGAGCTGGACTTCCCCTTCCCCTCTCAGTTTGATGCCGAAGAAAAACGCTGGCTCTTTGAAGAAGGCGAAATCTCGTGGGACGATGTTGTCAAGCGGTGGAAGGGGCGCGGGCCGCGCAACGAGATGTACGTGGAGCGGCTCCAGAAGGGCCACAAGCAGGTCAAAGCCATGTTAGAGGCAGCCTGAAATGACCAAGACAAGGAGACAAGGAGACAAGGAGACAAGGGGAGAGGATCAAAAAAAGGAGTCACCTTATCACGATCTCTCCTTGTCTCCCCCTCCCCCCCGCTCCCTTGCTCATTTGTGGGAAGCTCTGGAAGAGGTGAATGACCCCGAGTTCCCCATGAGTCTGGTGGACATGGGGCTGATTTACGGAATCGAGTGGGAGGACACGACGGTCCGCATCGATCTTACATTCACGGCCATGGGATGCCCGGCGATGGACTTCATTCTCCAGGACGTCCGGGAGCGTCTGCTGAGGGAAGAAGGTGTGGACGACGTAGAGATCGAGATCGTCTGGGATCCGCCATGGACCAAAGAGCGTTTATCGGAGAAGGGCCGGGCCTTGCTCCTGCACTGGGGAGTGACCACATGAATGAGACCTTGAATCCCAGCCAGGTTTACGAAGTCTTCGCCCGACGCTCGTACAAGGACCCACTGCACCATGTCGGCTACGTGTCCGCCCCAGGCGACGAGTTGGCGACGGTCTATGCCAGGAGCATCTACGACGAGTGGACCTGGGTGGAGATGATCATTGTTCCCCGCCAGGCTATCATCCGGGTGATTGAGCCTTGAAGAACTATGACGACACAAACGCGACAAAAGACGGACATCCTCGCCGGCCTGCCGGCTGACCTGCAACCCGTGCTGGCCGGCTTTCTCATCTCTCTGGCCGACAACAAGCAGTTCCTGGGTTTGAGATACGCCGAGTGGGCCGACGGCGGACCGACTCTGGAATCGAGTGTTGCCGCCGCAGCCATGGCTCAGGATGAACTGGGCCATGCCCGCAGTTTGCACGCCGTCCTGCGTGACTTCCCCCAGGTGCCATCGGAGGTGTTTGAGAAGGACCTGGAGCGCGAGGCATATCGGCAGATCACGTTTCTCACTCAGCCGCTGGGCCGTTGGACCGACCTGATTGCCGTCAATTTTCTGTTCGACACGGCACTCACGGTGTTGTTCGAGTCTGCGACGGATTCCAGCTTCAGTCCGCTGCGGCAGCGGGCGCGCAAGCTGGTGGAGGAGGAGCGGTTCCATCATATCTACGGGCGCGATTGGTTCCGCCGGCTGGCCCAGGCAGCGCCGGCCAGCCACGCCGCACTGCAGGAGGCCGTAGACGCCCTTTGGGTCGAGGCGCTGTGCTGGTACGGCCCGCCCGACGGCGACGTGGATCGCCTGCACACCCATAGCATCTTCGACGGGGACAGTGGATCTCTCCGGCAGCGCCTGCTGGATCGGGTGCGGCCGGTGCTCGACGAGGTGGACATTCAGCCGCCCGTCGGCTTCCATCGCCAGGATGACGCCTGGGTAGCTGAAGGCGCGCTGCCATGGGGGGACTGGGACAACGTGAATCGCCGGCTGGGGTGAGCGGAGCGCTGAAACTCGCGTGACACCCATCAGCCGGCGCCCGCACGGGCATGAAGTGCCCGTGCTACGCAGCAACGCCCGATGAATCGGGCTGAGGCCCCGTTTCGGGCAGAAAAGCCCCATTGATGGGGCGCAGCTTCGTAGCCCGCCGACCCTTCGACGAGCC
>JBHHTZ010000674.1:0-2606 GCA_046753605.1 Anaerolineae bacterium | reverse complement strand
CTTGACAGGGATAAGTATTGCGCCACGCAAGCTTGGGAAGGGAGGAAGAGATGTAAGCCACAAATCTGAAACCCTTCGAAGGAGCCCTGCGGGTATTCAACCCCGCCCGGTAGAGTATGGCCAGCAGCCGGAAGCGAGTCTAGCGTCGGACAGTGGTAACGCTGTCGGCGAAGCGTAGGCAGCCAGTGCAAAGGCCGTGTGATTGAGCCCCGAAATTACCAGTTGTCGGATGTCTCCGTTGTTACTTAAGCGTGGACCGTGCCGCCGCATTGTATAGGCCTGATGCGAGTGGACCGACCGGGGTCGAAGAGCAAGGCGAATGCACATCGGGTTCCCCAGGAACGTGGGAGGCCCTGACGTCTCCGTGGGAAGTAGCGGGTGGGGGAAACCGCGTTGAAACCCCCGGCCCACCGACGCAGGCACTCGGTGCCGGTGGGAGCGAAGAACGAGTGTGACCACGGTAACGCCTAGCGAAGGAAACCAAGCGAGGCGAGATGGGCGCCAGGGATTCGGAGCACCTCATAGTACCGTCGAAGCTGGGGGACACGGAGACCACGTGGACCCGGTGGAGGGAAGGGGGTGTCGCAAAGGAGGAATCGTCGATGGGAACCACGACGCGGACGTTGGACCGCGAGGTAGTGTCAACGCGACAGCGACGAATAGCAGAGCTGGCAAGACAGGCGCCTGAGATGAGCCTGACTTCGCTGAACCACTACATAGACCTGGCATGGCTGCGCGAGGCTTATCGGCACACGCGCAAGGACGGAGCCAGTGGTGTAGACGGCCAAACGGCGAGTGAGTACGCACAAGACCTAGAAGCTAATTTGGGTCGACTGCTCGAGCGCGCCAAGTCTGGCATCTACCGAGCGCCGCCCGTGCGCAGAGTGCATATCGCCAAGGATGGGGGCAAGAGCCGCCCCATCGGCATCCCGACGTTCGAGGACAAGATCCTGCAGCGAGCGGTGGTGATGCTGCTGGAGCCAATCTACGAGGAGGACTTCCGTGACTGCTCGTATGGTTTTCGGCCGAGGCGCTCAGCGCACCAAGCGCTCGAGGAGCTGTGGAAGCAGACGATGCGCGGGGATGTGAAGTGGATTCTGGAGGTCGATATCCGCGCGTTTTTCGATACGCTGGATCGGGGACATCTGCGGGAGTTTGTCAGCCGGCGGGTACGTGACGGAGTGGTGCTACGGCTGTTGGGCAAGTGGCTGAGGGCCGGCGTGCTCGAGGAGGCAAGCGTAAGCTACCCAGAGCGAGGCTCGCCGCAAGGCGGGGTGGTTTCACCGCTACTGGCCAACATCTATCTGCACTATGTGATGGATGTGTGGTTTGAGACAGAGGTGAATCCACGGTTGAGAGGCCGCGCGTTTGTAGTGCGCTACGCCGACGATCTAGTCATCGGGTTTAGCGATGGCGAAGATGCACGCCGCGTGCTGGAAGTGCTGCCGAAGCGATTTGGCAAGTACGGACTAGACCTTCACCGGCAAAAGACTCGGATGGTACGGTTTGCACCACCAGCGGGTCGCCCCGGCGAAGAGGATCCCCCGGAGGGGCCGAGGCCAGAGACATTTGATTTTCTGGGCTTTACCCACCACTGGGGTCGCTCACGCCAGGGAAGGCGGTGGGTGGTCAAGCGGCACACGGCCAAGAGCAGGCTGCGTCGGTCAATCAAGGCAACGGCCCTGTGGTGTCGGCGCAACCGCCACGCCCCGTTAGCCGAGCAACATCAAGCACTGAGTCGCAAACTGCACGGGCATTACGCGTACTACGGCATCACCGGCAACAGCCGGTCGTTGAAGCAGTACCGCGATGCCGTTACGCGCAGCTGGCGCAAGTGGCTGGGGCGACGCCATCGGCGCGGCGCCATCCCTTGGGATCGTTTTCAGGTCATGCTGGAGCGTTATACGCTTCCTCCGGCCCGAGCGGTTCACTCGGTCTACTACGTCACGAGGTGAAGCCTCTTTGTGAGGAGCCGTATGCGCTAGTCGCGCACGTACGGATCTGTGGGAGCCCTGGGTGGGCAACTGCCCAGGGCCACCCAGCCGTTTTCTAAGTGCTTGATTTTACTCAAGACCGCATCGGGTGAAAACCTCCATGGTCTTCGCTTCGTGTCCGAACTTCCCGCAGAAATGAGCAAGCACGAAAACGTGACCGTCGCTATTTCAAGGGGTTAGAAAACGTACTTATCCCTGTCAACCCCTCCCTGTCAACCCCGCCGGGGGGTGTAGAGACGCCGTGTTGGGTTATTGGGTGAGCCGGGTGAGCAGTCGCGAGGCTAGCTTGGCGAAGACGTCTTCGAGTTCAGCGGCCGACGGCGCGAACAGCATCTCACCCTCGGGCTGTGAACGGCTGACACGGCCCTTTTCGTTGGCCAGACGCCGCAACAGTGCCAGGTCGGGCTGGGCCGCGGCCGACGCGTAGGGGTTGCCGAGAGCAACGGCATATATCGTGTAGCCGGCGTTACGGATGACGTTGGCCCACTCTTCGGTCTGGGCGATCGAGATGTCGGTGATGTTGGCGTTGCTCACGCGTTGTCCGTCGGGCAGGCGGATCGGCACCGGCGATCTCGAGTAGGGTGGCGCTAAGCGTATCGATCCGTTACGACT
>JBHHTZ010000673.1:0-2625 GCA_046753605.1 Anaerolineae bacterium | reverse complement strand
CTAATCCGCTTCGCCGAAGGCAATCCGCTGACAGCCCATCCGTTACCGGCTGTACATCAGCCCGCCATCAATCGTGATCACCTGCGCCGTGATATATGCCGCTTCGTCGCTGGCCAGGAAAACGTGCAGGGCAGCAATCTCCTCGGCTTCTGCCATGCGCCCGAGGGGGATGCGTTGCAAGAGGCGGTCCATGATCTTGTCCGGGATGGCGGCTGTCATGCGGGTCTTCACGCCGCCGGGCGCAATGCAGTTCACGTTGATGTTATACCGCGCCAGTTCCAGGGCCAGAGTTCTCGTCAGGCCAACCACGCCGGCCTTGGACGCGCTGTAGTTCGCCTGGCCAACGTTACCCAGCCACGCCGTTGACGATGTGCTGGTGATCTTCCCATATCGCTGGCGGATCATCGGCACGGCCGCTGCTTGAGCGCAGAGGAAAGTGCCTTTCAGATTGACGTTCAAGACGGCGTCCCAGGCCGCCTCGTCCATCTTCCTGACCTGGTCGTCCTTGATTCGGACGGCCAGGGCGTCGCGGGTGATGCCGGCGTTGTTGACCAGAATGTCCAGCCGGCCCCACCGCTCCACGATCTGATCCACCATCGCCTCGACTTCGGCGCGGTTGGTCACGTCGGCGGGGATGAAGATAGCCTCGCCGCCGGCCTCCTGGATGGCAGCCACCGTTTCCTCGGCCGCTTCCCGATCTACATCGTTGATCGCCACGCGCGCCCCTTCGGCGGCGAAGCGTAGCGCCGTGGCCCGGCCAATCCCCTGGCCGGAACCGGTGATGAGTGCGATTCGGTCTTTCAAGCGCATTGCTAATTCCTCCTGATGTCTGTTCTGTTCGTCAAGTTCCTCCGAGTTCCCCTGAGTTCCTGGTCTTCCCAAAGAGGAACTTGGGGGAACTCGGAGGAACTCGGGGGAACTCAGCATTCATCCTCGCCGCATCAACAACACCCACTGCCCCTCGATGACAGTTTCGTCGCGCTGGTTCTTGACGACGGTCTCGACCGTAAGTACCCCCCGATCGGGCTTTGAGGTCTCCTTTTTTTCAGCCACGCGCAGCTCCAAGTGGATGGTGTCGCCGGGCAGGACCGCGCCCCGGTAGCGGATCACCTGCTCCATCAGGGCGATGGTAGTGCCCTCGAAGACGCCCAACTGGTTGGCCAGGCCGGTGGCAACCGAGGCGACCAGCATGCCATGGGCGATTCGGGTGCCGAAGGGCGTCTCTTTGGCAAACTCCTCGTCGGTGTGCAGTGGGTTGTAGTCGCCGGCCTGGCCGGCGAAGTTCACGATGTCCGCCTCGGTGATCGTCCGCCGGGCGGTGGAAATCACTTCGTCCAGCTCAAACTGATCGAAAGTGCGGCCTCGGGGTTGATAGGTCATGAGCTCCTCCTTTCTAACTCTCTCCCTCCCCCTTCCCCCTCCCTCTCCCGAATTCGGGAGAGGGAGGGGGTGCCGCCGAAGGCGGCGGGGGTGGGTGAGGGTCTATCTCGTCAACTGGCGCGCGATGATGTTCTTCAAGATCTCTGATGTCCCGCCGCCATACAGCAAGAATCGGGCATCGCGGAAGTACCGTTGAGCATCGTATTCCATGGCAAAGCCGTAGGCGCCGAAGATGCGGGTGGTCTCGTCGGCCACGTAGTTGGCCATCTCCGAAGCGAAGAGCTTGGCCATGGCTGAGATTTTCGTGTCCGCTTCGCCCTGGTCGATCAACCAGGCGGCGCGGTAGACGAACGTGCGTGCTGCCTCCAGGCGGGTCGCCATGTCGGCCAGCTTGTGCTGGGTGGCCTGGAACTTGATGATGGGCCGGCCAAACGCCTCGCGTTCCCCGGCATACCGGATGGCCGCGTCCAGGGCGGCCCGCGCCAGCCCTATGCTCAGCGCCCCGGTCATCACCCGAATCTCGTCCAGGATGCCGCGCAGCAGGCTCACGCCCACGCCTTCCTCTCCGCCGAGGAGGTTCTCTGCCGGCACCCGGACATTTTCCAGAATCACCTCTGAGGTCTCTGAAGATCGGGTTCCCAGCTTCTTGATCGGCCGGCCCACCCTCAGCCCGGGCGTCCCCTTCTCCACCAGGAACAGGTCCACCCCCCGGAAGCCGGCCTCGGGATCCGTCTTGGCGGCGATGGTGAAGAAGTCGGCGACGGTGGCGCTGGTGATCCACATCTTGGTGCCGTTCAGGACATACTCACCTCCATCTCGCACGGCTGTGGTGCGGATTGCGCCCAGGTCCGAGCCGGCGCCCGGCTCGGTCATGGCGATGGAGCCAATCTTCTCGCCCTGCAGGGCCGGCGCCAGCAGGTGTTGCTTGTGCTCCTCGGTCCCGAAACGGTGCACAAAGTCGGTCCCCATAAGCCCCTGCATGGCCACGGTTGCGGCCAGGCCCATAGAGCCTCGGGCCAGCTCTTCGCACATCAGGTTGAAGCTGGTGTTATCCGAGCCGGCCCCGCCGTATTCCTCCGGGTAGCGCACGCCCAGCCAACCCAGGCCGGCCACCTTGCGGAACAACTCCCACGGGAACTCCTCCCGCTCGTCGATTTCGCCGGCCACGGGAACCACTTCCCGATCCACAAAGTCGGCTACGGCACGGCGGAACAGTTCTTGTTCTTCGGTCAGACGGAAGTCCAT
>JBHHTZ010000672.1:0-2629 GCA_046753605.1 Anaerolineae bacterium | reverse complement strand
CGAAAGGTTCCGTGAACCGCGCATAGTCGCCGCCGGCCAGGTCTTCGATCTTGATGACGTCGGCGCCCTGGTCAGCCAGCAGCATGGTGCAGTATGGCCCCGGCAGCAGTCGCGAGAGGTCCAGTACTCGCAGTCCAGTCAGTAGTTGTTCCACCATCTACTCCCCCGTCCAGTGAACAGTGATCAGTGAACAGTGAACAGTGATCAGTCTGATTACCGGTCACTGGTTACTGATCACTGGTTACATGCCCATGGCAATCATCTGGCTGACCACCACGCGCTGAATCTCGCTGGTTCCCTCGTAAATCTGCATGATCTTGGCGTCGCGCATCCACTTTTCGACGGGGTAGTCGCGCATGTAGCCGTAGCCGCCCAGAATCTGCACCGCCTCGGTCGTCACCCGCATGGCCATGTCGCCGGCAAAGGCCTTGGCCATGGAGGCTTCCTTGTTGTTGACCAGCCCCTGGTCGGTGAGCCAGGCCGCTCGCCATGCCAGGAAGCGCGCGGCGTCGATGGCGGTGGCCATGTCGGCCAGCTTGAAGCGGATGGCCTGCTTGGCGATGATGGGCTTGCCGAATTGCACCCGTTCCTGTGCGTACTGCCGTGCGTATTCGTAAGCGGCGCGCGCTACACCGATGGCGGCCGCTGCCACGCCGGGGCGCGAGTGCTCGAACACCTTCATAGCGCCCACAAAGCCGGCCCCTTCGTCGCCCAGCAGATCCTCGACGGGCACCCGGACCTCCTCGAAGATGACGTCGCCGGTGTGGGAGGCGCGAATGCCCATCTTCTTCTCTTTCCGGCCGGCCTTCAATCCAGGCGCGTCCCCCGGCACGACAAACGCCGAGATGCCCTCGTGGCCGGCATCGGGGTCGGTCTTGGCAAAGACGACGTAGATGTCGGCGATGCCGTCGTTGGAGATGAACCGCTTCTGGCCGTTGATGATGTAGTGGTCCCCGTCACGCTCAGCGCGGGTCTTGATGGATGCCACGTCGGAGCCGGCCTCGGGCTCTGTGAGGGCGAAAGCACCCAGCTTCATTTCGCCCGGCTCGGTGAAGCGGGGCAGCCACCGGGCTTTCTGGTCCTCGGTGCCCATCAGGAGAATTGGGAGCGCTGCCAACCCCGACGCGCCGATGGCTGTCCCGACGCCGGCGCAGCCCCAGGCCAGCTCCTCACCTACGAGAATGCTGGTGAGCACGCTGTCGATGCCGCCGCCGCCGTATTCTTCGGGAATACTCAACGTCGTGATGCCCAATTCGTGGGCCTTGTTGAGCACCGGCCAGGGCATTTCCTCTTTTTCGTCATACTCGGCTGCGACCGGTCGAATCTCCTTCTCGGCAAATTCGTGGACCCAGTCGCGGACCATTTGCTGTTCTTCGGATAGGCTGAAATCGATCATGTGAGTAAACTCCTTTGTTTGTCAGCGTTTTGTACTGCGTATTGCGTACTGCGTATTGCGTATTGCGCGGTGTTTGAACGGCTCGTTCTACGTAACTTGACAATGGCACATTACTCCGAAGCGGGACGAGAGAGCATCCTGAGTAGCCGGAGCGTAGCGTAGGCGTATCGAAGGGTGCGGCTTTTTGGCTTCAAGACTCATAAACCCGCACCCTTCGATACGCGCTCCACTACGTTCCGCGCTACTCAGGGTGCTGGTCCCTACAGTAGCCGTGGGCTGAATCGACTGTTTATCAATGTGCCATTGTCAAGGTAATACGCAGTACGCAATACTCGCTTACTTCCCTTTGAACTCCGGCTCCTGTTTCATCATGAACGCAATAATCCCCGCCATCGCGTCTTCGGTCTCTGTGACCTCGATCATTTTTTGGCCTTCGTTCTCCAGGCCGGCCTCAATGGTCGAGTCCAGCCCTTCGTCCACCGCCTCGATGATGCGGCGCATGGCGATGGGCGGACCCTTGGCCAGCCGCGCGGCCAACTCCTCGGCGGTGGCCATCAGCTCGGCTGCCGGCGCCACCTGGTTGACCAGGCCCAGGCGATATGCTTCGGCAGCCGGGATGTTGTCGCCGGTGAGCAGGTAGTACAGCGCCTGGGGCCGGCCAATGAGCCGGGGCAGCCGCTGCGTGCCGCCCCACCCGGGCATCAGGCCACGCTTCACCTCAGGCTGGCCGAAGACAGCCGTGTCGGCGGCGATGCGGATGTGGGCCGGCATGGCCAGCTCGCAGCCGCCGCCCAGGGCCATGCCGTTGATGGCGGCGATGAACGGTTTTGGATATCTTTCGATGCGCCGCGTCAGCGCCTGTCCACGCGGCACCTGCTCCGACGGCTTGACCGAGGTGCCTTCCTTCAGGTCGGCGCCGGCGGAGAAGAAGCGGTCGCCGGCCCCGGTGAACACCACGGCCCGAACCTCGTCATCCGCCTCCAGCGTGTCCAGAATCTGCTCCAGCTCCTCGATCACCCTGGTGCTGATGGCGTTGGCCGGCGGGTGATCCAGGGTGACCACAGCATAGCCCTCTTTCTTTTCGATTTCGAACGTTTCGTAGTTCATGGATTCTCCCCTCTGGCGCTAATCCCTCAAAGAAATCAGCAATCATCTCCGCCCCTTCCTGCGTCCGTCCAGCCAGGAAATGGTCGGTGTCATCCAGCACGACGAGGCGCGCCGGCCCGGCCATCC
>JBHHTZ010000671.1:0-2634 GCA_046753605.1 Anaerolineae bacterium | reverse complement strand
CGTGCGCCAGCCGGCCTCCCCACCCCCTCAACTTCCCACATCCACAGCGGAAAGACGGCGGAAGGCCAGCAGCCCGTCCGAGAGATCATCTCCGACCTTCCACTGGACGGATCGGGCTTCCGCCTGGGGGCGAACATCCGGCCCGACCCACTCTTCGCCGATGACCACACCCATCGCCTCGACATCGGCTTCCTGCAGGGTTTCCGCCCGCCGTGCGGCGCGGTTGACATCGTTGCCATTCACCCGGCGGGATGCCTCGACTACCACGAACTGCTCTCCCTTCCACCCTTCGACAGGCTCAGGACGCCGCCAGATAAGGTCAGCCAGGAAGGGGTCTTCCTCATCGGTGAGATCCCGGCTGGTCAGTAGAGGACCGAGTTTTTCCGTCAGGCGCTGCCGGATGGAGGGATCATCAGTGACTCCGCCTTGTCCACCGTGGAAGAGCGCCGGAGCGCGCCTTAGGATCAGACGCTCATATCGCTCCCCCTCGCGGCGGCCGGCTTCTCCGCGCTGCCAGCCGACCAGTTCCTCCAGACGTTGTTCGCTACGCTGCTGGGCCAGGACCAACTCACGTACTGCCTCCTCGGTCCGCCGTTGCGCCTCCGCCAGCACCTGAACCGTCGCCTCCAGTCGCTCCAGCCGCTCCTCCGTCCGCCGCTGCGCCTCCGCCAGTTTGCGCACTTCCTCAGTCAGCCCGGTCAACCCGCGTCTCAGCTCGCGGGTGTCCGCTGCCCGCTCCAACTCCGCCTGGCGGATATCATCCACCACCTCCACCAGACTGGCGGTCTGCTCCGGCGGAAAGGCGCGGGAGAGTTTCTCTTCCATCTGCTTACGGGTTAACATCATCGTGTTGGTCCTCTACTCGTTTGTCGAATTCCAGGCCGGCCCCTTTCAGCAGGCTCAGGACACCGCCTCAATCAACTGGCAGGCTCCGCCAGGCCGGCACACACCGGTGTGGCAGCCTTCCGTCAGTGACCAGTAATCAGTGACCAGTGATCAGATTTCGCCCTCGACCACTGATTACTGATTACTGATCACTGGTTACTGATCACTGACCCAAGTGGCATAACGCAGCAGGTGAGCGTCGGTTGCGGGTAGTGGTGGGCAGGCAACAACTCGTTCTTCCTGCACCCTACTCTACCACTCCACGCCGGCCTTGTCAAATCCTCCCCCTCACGGATAGGCCAACCGCAGAGCCGGGTCGCCGAACAGCAAGAACGTCTGCATCACGTCGCGGGTGCCGGCGCCCTCGGTCGGCACCTGGCGCTCAGCCTGCAGGACCGCCTGGCCCAGCATCGGCGCCTGATCCTGGAGCAGCGCCTCAGCCAGTGGCCGGCTCAGAAAGGTCTGGTCCGTCGCCAGCGTGAGGCTGGTAGGCGCCAGAACGGCCACCGCCCCACCCCCTTCTTGCCAGAGCAGCGTCTCGGCCAGCGAATCCACCTTCGGATGGGTGAACAGCCCCGTCAGACAGGTCATATTCAGCACAACCGGCACACGATTGCCATTGGTCAGCGCAGCGCCATCGGCCGTGGTAAAGATGCGGTCCTTGCCCCACTGAGTGACACTCCCGTGACCGAAGTAGGCGACCAGCAGGTTACCTTCGTTCAGTTGGCGCGTGACCTCCAGATTCGCGTCGGCCGCGCCGGCATCCGGGAAAACCTCCACCGCCTGGTAGCCGGCCGGGAACTGCTCGATGAAGGCCTCGGCCGCCGTGCGGAACGACGGATCCTGGCCATCCGCCACCGTCAGCACGCGGCGCCGCCACTCCCCTTCCGCCGCCTGTCGTTCGTAACCCAGCGTCTTCTCCACCAGAATGCGCACCTGCCGGGGCGTGCGAGCCGGCATGCGCCCCACAGCCAGGTCAGGCTTGAGGTCACCGTCCAATTGGACGAACCTGACGTCGCTGGCCGTCTCGCCGCCGTAGATCGTGGGGATCAGAAACGAAGGCAGCCGGTTCGCTTCCGGCGGCGCCACGTACCCCCTGGAATCGTAAGTGGCGTCGCCGACCAACAGGAGATACCGGGGCGCCGGCTGCCATGACTGCACAGCGTACTTCAGGAAAGCGCGAATGGCCTCGGGCTCCGACAGACCGTAGTTGAACTGGTCGTACACAGCCCCGACGGGCACGGCCATCACCCGCAGCCCCTGCTCCTCCCGCCAGTCCAGCAGCGGTTGCAGCGGCTCCAGTAAATCCGGCGGGCCGATAGCCACGTAGTCTGCCCCGTTGCCGGACGCCCGAAGATCGGGGGCGGTGTTCGCCCGAGCAACGCGCGTCGGGCGCAGGAAGCCCTTCGGCCCCACCGCCAGGTAACGCCGGCCAACTTCGCCCTGAAAAGCCACCGCCGTCCGATCTCCCTGCTGCTCCTCCTGGATGCCAGCCACGCGCGTCACGGCCTCGGGATCCGTCACATCGAACACGCTCACCGGGCCCGTGAAGCCGGCCAACTGCTGCAAACCGCCAAGACTGTCGAAGCTCAACCGATCCGCCCCGGCGACCAGAAGCCGGGGATAGCTGATCTCGATCCAGTCGATGAAGACGATGTCGGCAGCAACGCCAGTGTCCCCCGGGGCCTCCACGCTGACGACGTTGCCCCCCTCCCGAAGCAGGCCCGCCGGCACGTCAGCCTCAATCAG
>JBHHTZ010000670.1:0-2645 GCA_046753605.1 Anaerolineae bacterium | reverse complement strand
CGGACTGGTCGGCGGCGGCCGAGAGCTGGCCGGCCGCCGCGCCGACAGCGTCGGCATTGTCCGCCACCTGGCCCACCAGGTCCCGCAGGTTGGCAATCATCTGGCTGAAGGCCTGACCCAACGCGTCTCTTTCAGACCTGGGCTCAACGTTTACGAGCAGATCGCCCTGGGCTATCCTGTTGACCACTTTGACCACCTCTTGCAAGTAGGCGATCACATCCTGCACGGAGCCGACCATATCGCCAATCTCATCCTTGCTCTTGATCTCAATCCGTTGGTCCAGGTCCCCTTCAGCGATGCGCACTCCGACTTCCGCCACGACGTTGATCGGCTTGACCACCCACCTGGACATCACCCATATAAAGCCCGGGCTAACCAGCATGGTCACGACGAAGAACACGGAGCCCGTGACCGGAGTGAAGCCCAACCTGGCGAACATAAAGCCTAGCACGAAGGAGGCGGCGATGGTCGGTGAAGTCATCACCAGGATTTTGGTAATAAGTCCCTTTCGCGAAACATAAAACGCAAGGACATTAATTGCCAACATACAAATGCCGGCCTCGGCCAGTATCATCAGATATTCCCTAGTCGCCATGTTCATCGTCATCCTTTCGAAGAACCTCGTTCGGTGGAAGTCGCCGGGGGGCGGCGGTCAGGAGACCCTTCGGGCTGAACGCCTCGTCCCGCCCGGCACGGGGCCAACTCGGGCGGCGGTCGGGAGACCTTGCCCAACACTGATCACTGTTTACTGATCACTGCCCACTGCCCACTGGCTCCCGGCGGCGCCCGTTACCCCCGTGGGACACAATGAGCGACTGTACTTCACGCCCCCCATCATCCAGATCGAACTGCGCCACCAGTTCTTGCAGCGTCCGCGCCATCTCCGACAGCGACTCCGCCGAGGCGGACACGGTTTCCACCTGCGCGTTCATCTCTTCCGCGGCTGCACTCACTTCCTCCACCGCTGCGCTGTTCTCCTCACTCACACTGGCGATGTTCTCGATGGCCTGCGTTACCTCGGTGGAGCCGGCCGCCATCTCCTCCGTGGCCGCCGTGTTCTCCTCCACCACCGCGCTCACTGCGTCCATAGCGCCCACCAGCTCGTCCGACGACGCCTCCACCTGCTGCGCCGCTGCCGCGATCTCTTCCACCTGGTGATGCGCCACTTCGACCGCCTGCAAGATGTTGTCCAGGGCCTGGCCGGCTTCGCCGGCGCGGGCCGTGCCGGCCTCCACTTCGGCCGCCCCTTCGTCCATCGCCTGCACTGCTTCGGCCACCGTTTGCTGGATGCCCTTGATCAGCTCCGCGATCTCCCGGGTGGCGGCGGCCGAGTTCTCCGCCAGTTTGCGGACTTCGTCCGCTACCACTGCGAAACCCTTGCCGTGCTCGCCGGCGCGGGCAGCTTCGATGGCGGCGTTGAGAGCCAGGAGGTTGGTCTGGCTGGCGATGTCGTCGATGCGCTCCACGATGGCCCCGATCTCCTCCGAGCGCCGGCCCATCTCCTGCACCTTCTGGGCGGAGAGGCCGACCTTGGCCTTGATGCTTTCCATGCCCCGGATCGTCCCCTGGACGGTCCGGGCGCCGTCGCGGGTCGCCTGAGCGGCGTCGGCGGCGCCGGTAGCGCCGGCCTGGGCGTTGGCGGCCACCTGCTGGGTGGCGGCGGAGATTTGGGCAGTGATGTCCGAGGACCTGGCGACGGCCTCCGCCTGCTCCTGGGCGCCCTGAGCCACACCGTCGATGGCGCGCGACATCTGTGCGACCGCGGCGGTCGTCTTCGCCGCCGATTCGGACTGCTGGGCGGTACCCTGGGCCACCTGCTGGATGGTCACTGCAATCTGTTGAGTGGCGCGGCTGGCCTGGTCTGCGGCCGTGTTCAACTGCTCGCTGGCCGATGCCACCTGGGCTGCGCTGGCAGCTACCTGCCCGGCAACCTCGTGCAACTCGCTCATCACGCGATCCAGGTACATCTCGACCGCCAGTTGTTGATCCAGGAACAGGACTCGGGTGAGAGCCAGCAGCGCCTGCACGAGTTTGCGCGGTCGAAGGAAATAGTGCCGCGCGAGTAACGGGAACAGTAGCCCGGCGTAGACGGCATAAGCGCCAATATACCACCTGGAGCTCATGCCCATGCCGGCGTAGGCGCGGCCCATCCGCAGCCGCCGCTCGAAATATGCCTCGTCGTAGTCGCCCTGGAACAGATCTACGAAATACTCGGCCTGCCCCTTCAGGAGCTTGGACATCTCCTGCCGGCCCGTCAGCATAGCGTAGGGTTCCTCGAAATGGGCGACGTGGGCGTAGTGCTGTTCCGCCAATTGATCGGCGTGCTTCTGGATGAACGCCGCCAGGTTGCTGAGCAGGGCAGCGTCGTCAGGGCTAAGCTGGATGAACTGAAGACGTTGCTCCCGCTCTTGGGCGTCCAAGCCATGGGTTTCGACCAGGCTACGACGGTGAGACTTCGACATGTTGATTCCTTTCCTGTGTACCAGAGGGATATCTGCTCCGGGAATAGATGGCTGGATGGCTGGACGGCTGGATGGCTGGATGGCTGGATACTCCGCAAGCTAACAAGCCATCCAGCATTTTCCTCTTGTTGGACCAGGCTTCGTCCTGAGGCTCAGCCCGAAGGGTCTCCAGACCGCCCCCCC
>JBHHTZ010000669.1:0-2645 GCA_046753605.1 Anaerolineae bacterium | reverse complement strand
CAGCGGGCCATGAATGATGAAGGGTTGTTTGATCGCCGAAGGTCTCCTGACCGAGGCGAATCGGGCTCGGTCAGGAGACCTTCGCCCATCAAAGAGAGGGGTTCCTAGTCGATGACTTATCTGTTTGTCGCTTATGCTGTCACGTGGGTAATGATCGTTGGCTATGTCGTCAGTCTGGCCCGTCGCCGGCGACAGACCTTGCGCGAGGCCGAGTCTCTGACGCAGGCTCTGGAGCGCCGGCAGCGGTCCCAGGACTGAGCTGTCGACGGCTTTCGGCGGGCTGAGCCGTCGTAAGATGTCGCTTCAATACCGTGTCGAACGATAGGATGAACGTGCTGCGCGATTCGTCAGGATCGCGCAGTGTGGTTTGAAAAGGTGTATTCATGGATCAAAACATATCAATTGCAGTCGCAGTCCTGGCTGGTCTTTTTTCATTTCTGTCACCGTGTGTGTTACCGCTGGTGCCGGCCTACATCGGCTACCTCAGCGGCGCTACGGTGACGGCCGAGGGTGTGAGCATGGCCGGGCGGCGGGATACGTTCTTTCACGCGCTGGGCTTCGTGCTCGGCTTCTCGGTCATTTTCATCTTGTTGGGTGTTACGGCCTGGTCGATTGGCGACGTAGTGTTTGATTATCTTCCCAGGCTGGCACAAATCGGCGCTATCGTGCTGATCATTTTTGGCCTGGCCCTGATCGGCGTATTCAAACTCCCCTTCCTCTACTCGGAGAAGAGGATCCAGGTCAAGGTCAACCCGAGCCTCGGGTACATGTCGTCATTCGTTATCGGCATCTTTTTTGGGGCCGGCTGGACCCCGTGTGTGGGCCCCATTCTGGGTGGTATCCTGCTCCTGGCCAGTCAGGCAGCGACCGTAACTCACGGGGCCTTGCTGTTGGTTGCGTATTCCCTGGGCCTGGGCATCCCCTTCCTGCTGGTTGGCGCGGCGTTTGAGGCTGCTTCAGACACGATTCATCGGTTGAATCGCAGGAGCAACTGGATTTCGATTGCGAGTGGGGTCGTCCTCATCGCTCTGGGGCTTGCGATGCTCTTCAACAAGCTGCAGCTATTGGCACGCTACGGGACTTTCATTGATCTGGAATCGTTGTTGTTGAGGTGAGTTGTGGATATGTGGCAAAGACGTGGTTTCGTGCTTGTTGGTGTAGTAGTGCTGGCGATCGTCGCCACGGCCTGTGGGGTTGCGCGCGGCCAGTCAGCGGGGACGGCATCTGGTGTGCCGGTCGGCAGCAATGCCGGCATGCGGGCTCCCGACTTCACCTTGACCGAAGTCACGACCGGAGAGCCGGTTTCGCTCAGCCAGTTCCGTGGCCGGCCTGTGCTCATCAACTTCTGGGCCACCTGGTGCGGGCCGTGCCGGCTCGAAATGCCCCACCTCCAGGCGGCGTACGAGCAGTATAGGGACGAGGGGTTCACCGTGCTCGCCGTTGACGTCAAATTCGACGACGGACCGGAGGCGGTGCAGGCGTTTATCGACGAGCTGGGCCTAACGTTTCCAATCGTGAAGGATGAAGCCGGCGTCGTGGAGATTGACAAGTACAACGTGCTCGGCTACCCGACCAGCGTGTTCATTGACCGTGACGGTGTGATTCAGTATGTCCATCGCGGCCCGCTGACCAAGGACTTCATTGCAGAGAAGCTCAAAGACATCCTTTGAGGTGACTGCTCCAAAACTGGATGGCTAGGTGGCTAGATGGGTGGATGGCTCGCACAGTAAGTACCGCCCAGCCATCTAGCCATCTAGCTATCCAGCCATCTACCCTTGCCATGACCCGCATTATCCTGTATACCAAAGCCGGCTGCCACCTGTGCGACAAGGCCCGCGCAATTCTCCTTCGTGTAGCCAGGGACTATCCACTCACAATCGAATCTATTGACATAACACAAGATGATGAGCTTTACCAGCGGTATTGGGATGTGATTCCGGTGGTCGAGGTGGAGGGGGGACCGACCTTTGTATCGAAGGTCAGTGAATATCGGTTGCGAAAGGCATTGGAAGGGAAGCGGTAGGCGAAGTCATGGCCCTTGAGCAGCAAGTATCGGCCGCGCCGGCGGAGAGCGAGCCCCTGCGCTTCCCGGACCGCGTCGTTCTATTTGTGGCGGAGCACTGGCTGCTGCTGGTCAATCTGGCGGTGTTCGTTTTCATCGGCCTGCCGGTGTTGGCGCCCTTCCTGGCCGAGGCCGGCCTGGAGCGGCCGGCGTATTGGATCTACAGCGTCTATCGCGTCACCTGCCATCAGTTGCCGTTCCGGTCGTATTTCATCGGCGGGCCGGCCTTCACGTACTCCGTGGCCGAGATTCAGGCTGTCACCGGCGTGAGCGATAAGTTCGCGTTGCTCCACCATCCGCTGGTGAACTCGGTGTACGGTTCGCAGACCGCGGTGTGCCACCGCGACATCGCCATCTACGGGGCGGTGTTGGTGGCCGGCCTGGTCTTCGGCCTGGTGCGCGACCGACTGAAGCCGTTGCCCTTCAAGATTTTCATCCTCTTCCTGATCCCGATTGGGATTGACGGTCTCACCCAGCTCTTCGGTGGGATTCTGCCATTCTTGCCGGCGCGCGAAAGCACATGGCTTCTGCGGACGATCACCGGCGCCTTGTTCGGGATAGGCGGTGTTTGGCTGGCGTACCC
>JBHHTZ010000668.1:0-2653 GCA_046753605.1 Anaerolineae bacterium | reverse complement strand
CGGTTGCCGGCTGAGAAGCAACGCGCTGTTACCGAATTATTTTCTCAAGGTTCATCAGCGGTTTTCGTGCTGAAAGGAACGGCCGAAGCCATTACATCGTCTCAAGCGCTCAAGCTCTGAATCGTACATCAAGAATCTGCAAGGAGGAACACATGCGGCTATCTCGGTGGATGCTGTTGAGCCTGGTTGTCGGGCTCCTGACCATCCCCCTGACCGTCTCTGCCGAACCAGTAACAACCCGACGCCCGGCGAGCGGCTCGCTGAGCGTCGATTCATCAATCCGGCTTCAGAACGCTTGTGCCGGCAATCGCCTGGTCAACGGCGACTTCGAGGGCGGCTTCAGCGAGCGGGGACGCGGAGAAGTCTCCGTGGCCAATGGCTGGAACCCCTGGTATAAGGATCTGCCTGGCAAGGACGGGATCAATTACATCCCGGAGTACAAGCCGGAAGATGCTCAACGCTTTGGCATGCGCCGCATACACAGCGGTCGCTTCGCCCAGAAGTGGTTCACCACGTATTCGACCCACACCGCCGGCATCTTCCAGCAAGTCAGCGGCATACCAGCGGGCAGTCCGCTCCAACTTTCTGCCTGGGTCCAGGTCTGGTCCACCGACCTCGACGGTGTAGAGAAATCGGAGAAACCGGGTAACTACCGAGTTTCTATCGGTATTGACCCCTACGGCGGCACCGACTACAACAGCGAGAACATCGTCTGGTCCGAGTTCAACACCTTCGCCTACGACGCCTACAAGCAACTGAGCGTGGGGACGGTCGCCCGGAGCAACGTGGTCACAGTCTTCCTGCAGGGCGTGCCGGAGTTTCGTGTCAAGCACAATGACTCGTACTGGGATGACGTGTGTCTGATCGCAATCGTGCCAACCAGGACGCCCGTTCCCCCCACCAGCACACCCATCCCAACCGACACACCGACGATCACGCCGTCACCCACCACCACACCCAGCCCGACGCCGACCGAGACGCCGACCAACACGCTCACCCCAACCAACACGCCGACCAACACACCCACCCCAACCAACACGGTCACGGTGACAGCTCTGCCGACGGCGACGTTCACCCCCACGCCGACGCCGCCTTCGACGATGACGCGCCTCACGACGGCAGCAACGGGCAACGGCGTGGCCGGCATCGTCGTGTTGCTGGCAGCAGCCGGCCTGTTCGCGCTGCTCTACGCAGCCGGCATCCGCCCCGGCGGTAGAGATTAGATATTGGGGATTGGATATTGGATATTGGAAGATGGAAAATGGAAAGTGGAAAATGGGGGATAGAGGATGGAGGATGGAGAGTAGAGGATGGATTCCATCTCTCCCTTTCCATTCCCCAATATCCAATATCCAATATCCAATATCCATCTTCCAATCTCCAATCTCCGTTTTCCTCCTAACCCTGCCGGCCTGGCTCCCGCTGCTCCTTGACCCAGGGCTGATAAACACGCGCGCCGGCGGGGATAGCCCGTTTCTTCTGCAGCGGGTGTACGAGATGAGTGTGGCGTTGCAAGGCGGCCACTTTCCGGCCCGGTGGATGCCGGACGCAGCCTTCGGTTTTGGCTATCCGTTCTGGAACTACTACGCGCCCCTGGCTTTCTACGTCGCCGCCGCTTTTCACCTGGCCGGCCTGGGCTTCGTCAACGCCATCAAGCTGACCCAAATCCTGGGCTTCCTCGGCGCGGGCGCCGGCATGTATCTGCTGGCCGACGACATCTTCGACAGCCGGCCGGCGGCCGTGCTCGCAGCGACTGCGTACACGTATGCTCCTTTCCACCTGGTCAACGTCTACGTGCGCGGCGATTCGCTGGGCGAGTTCGTTGCTTTTGCCTTCTACCCCCTCATCTTCCTGGGACTGCGCCGGCTGCGCGCGCGGCCCGGACCGGGGCCGGCCGCTTTAACCGCCGCAGCCTACGCCGGCCTGATCCTATCTCACAACATCTCAGCCCTGATCTTCACGCCCTTCGCCATCGTGTACGCCTGCCTCCTTCACGTTTCACGTTTCGCGCGGCGTCCTGAATGGCGTCCTGAGCCTGTCGAAGGGCTTGTCGAAGGGGTTCACGTTTCACGCCCTGCATTGTCTCATCGACGGCACTTGCTCTGGACCGCTGCCGCTCTCGTTGTCGGCCTCGCCCTCAGCGGCTTCTACTGGGCGCCGGCCCTGCTGGAACAGGACGCCGTTCAGCTTGCGGGCAACCTGACCGGCTACTTCCACTACGCCGGCCACTTCCGAAGCACTAACCTCATCCAACCGAACCTGCTCTTCAACTTCGCCGTTGACGCCGCCGGCACCCCCTTCGCCATGGGCCTCATCCAAGCCATCCTCAGCCTGGCGGGCTTCCTGATCATCATCGCGCTATCTGTCTTTCACAACTCACAACGCACAACTCACAACGCGCAATTGACAATTGACAATTCACAATTGACAATTGACAATTCCTCTTTCTTCGCCGCCGCTGCCCTCCTGGCAACCTTCCTCATCACACCCTGGTCCCGTCCCCTCTGGGACCACCTCCCGCTATTGCCCTTCGTCCAATTCCCGTGGCGTTGGCTCTCGGTGCAGGCGTTTGGCCTGAGCGTGGTCATCGGAGGGCTGGCCGGCTTCCTGAACCTGAACAGGTTTCGCACGGGGAGGCATAAACACGCAATTC
>JBHHTZ010000667.1:0-2653 GCA_046753605.1 Anaerolineae bacterium | reverse complement strand
AAGGTAAGCAGGACTGAGTGTCGTCATGGCACGGCGGAAGAGTCGGAAAAAGCAGGGTTCGCGGTTCAACCTGGCGCCGGCACGACAGCGGGAGATTGTCGGCCTGCTGCTGATCGCCGTGGCCGGCGTCACCGTGCTGAGCCTGCTGTCTTCCAATCAGGGCGCCATCACCGCGACCTGGCTGCGGGTGTTGCGCCGGCTGTTCGGCTGGGGCTTCCTGCTGGTCCCCCTGAGTCTGGGCGCCATCGGCTTCTGGATGGTGCTGGACAGCCTGGACGAGGAGAGCGACGTCGGCTGGGAGCGACTTCTGGGCGGCGGCCTCATTTTCCTCGCCATTATCGGCCTGTTTCACCTTGTCGCCCCCCTGCTCCTCCCCGATGACCCGACGGCTCTGGTCGACGCACATCGCGGCGGCGGTCTGGTCGGCTACGAACTGAGCCGCGCCCTCCTGGTCAGCGTTGGCCCTCTGGGCGGGCTGGTCGTCCTGCTCGCTGTGCTGGCTATCGGGTTGATCATGCTGTTCAGCCTGTCACTGGCCGAGCTGGGCGCCATCGTCGCCGGCCTGTGGCGCCGCACGCGCAGCAACGTCGGCGACCGGTATGACGACATCGTGATTCGCGGGCCTAACAGCTCTCCGCCCCTGCCGGCCGAGGAGCGGCCCGGTCTCAGGGAGCGGGTCATTGACCGCGTCAAGGAGAGGCCGGTTGGAGCGGGCCAGCCCGAACAGGTGGGAGGGGCAACGCCTCCAGCGGGGCGCGCCGCGCCTCAATCGCAACGCCAGTCGATCATCCCCCGCATCATCGGCGGGCAGGGACCGCGAGAATGGCACCTGCCACGGATCTACGACATTCTCGAAGAAAAAAGTGAGCAGGAGCTCAGTCAGGCCGAAATCCGCAAGAAGGTACAGATCATCGAGCAAGCCTTGCAGGAATTCGGCGTGCCGGCCAGCGTTGTCGAAGTGAACCAGGGCCCCACCGTCACACAATTCGGCGTGGAGCCGGGCTACATCGAGCGCAAGACCGCCGGCAAGGTTAAGCGCACAAAGGTCAAGGTCAGCAAAATAAACGCGCTGGCCGACGACTTGGCCCTGGCGCTGGCTGCGTCGCCCATCCGCATCGAAGCGCCGGTCCCCGGCCGCTCTGTCGTCGGCATCGAAGTGCCCAACAGCGACATTCACCTGGTGGCGCTGCGCGGCGTCATGGAATCCGAGGCGTTCCGGCAGGCGAAGGGCAATCTGAAAATCGCTCTAGGCCAGGATGTCTCGGGGCAGCCTGTCGTGACGGACCTCACCCGACTGCCGCACCTGCTCATCGCCGGCGCGACCGGCTCCGGCAAGAGTGTGTGCATCAACAGCGTCCTGGCATGTCTGCTGCTTCAACACACACCGGTAGACCTCCATCTCGTCCTGATCGACCCCAAGCGAGTAGAGTTGACCAACTTTGGCAACATTCCCCATCTCGTGGCGCCGGTGGTGGTGGAACTGGAACGCGTCGTCGGTGTCTTGAAGTGGGCCACGCGCGAGATGGACCGACGCTACAAGCTGTTTGCCGAAGTTGGCGCGCGCAATGTCAGTGCCTACAACCAACAGGCAGCGGAGGCCGGCGCGCCCAAGTTGCCATATCAGTTGCTGGTAATCGACGAGCTGGCCGACCTGATGATGCTCGCGCCCGACGATGTGGAGCGGCTGGTTTGCCGGCTGGCCCAGATGGCCCGCGCCACCGGCATTCACCTGGTCATCGCCACACAACGCCCTTCGGTTGACGTCGTCACCGGGCTTATCAAAGCCAACTTCCCAGCCCGCATCTCCTTCGCTGTTACCAGCCAGGTCGATTCCCGCGTGATCCTGGATGCTGTCGGCGCGGAGAGGCTGTTGGGCCGGGGCGACATGCTGTGGATGGCCCCCGATTCCAGCAAGCTGCAGCGCTTGCAGGGCTGCTTCGTGTCCGATCGAGAGTTAGACCGACTGGTGCGCTACTGGAAAGGCATGGGACCTCCCCCAGAGCGGCAATCAAGCCTTGATGGCCCCGGTGAGGCGGTGCAAGCACCCCTTTGGACGTCGGAAACCGATGACGAAGAGAGCGACGAGGATCCGCTATGGGAGGATGCCCTGAACGTCGTTCGCGGGCACGACACCGCGTCCGTATCCCTGTTACAGCGTAAGCTCAGAATTGGCTACTCGCGCGCCGCGCGGCTGATCGACATCATGGAGGAGCGCGGGATTGTCGGGCCGGCTCGCGGCAACCAGCCGCGCCCCGTATTGGACGCCGAGAACGGCGAGCGTGAGTGGATTGACCTCTAGCAGTTGACAAACCGCAAGTGGACACTTATAATAGGCCACGGAAGGGCAACCTCGCGATACCCTGCGGCGCGTCTCACGCTGTAACTGGAATGTGTTGCGCCCTTGACATCATGCTGGTGACAGATTGCCTCGAAAAGATCCAGAATTGGCCAACCGCAAGATAGATGCTGGGAGGAGGTGATAGCCAGGGAGCACGAGAGTTCACCGTTTCGGACCACGACGTCGTAGCTTGCCTCGGAAGCTACCCGGTTTGAATGAACATTCTGGACATCCAACATCTGAGCACGTGCAAGAGTCATAAGGAGGAGAAGAAACATGCGTAGTAGACGCATTCTGTTAATCGTCGGATTGCTC
>JBHHTZ010000666.1:0-2659 GCA_046753605.1 Anaerolineae bacterium | reverse complement strand
GACAGCATCCATGACAAGATTGACGTGAACATGGACATCCCTGTTTTCGACAACGACCTGCGCCTGCGCGTCATCGGTTATGAGGACGACGATTGGAACTGGAGCAAGGTACTCAACAATTTCGCAGGTGACCATATCACGACTGGCGAGTGGAACGACGGCCCGCTATCCAGCCTGTGTTGCGGTAATCAGCATAACCGGTGGGTATCTGACTGGCGAATCTTCTATACGGTGCATAACGACTACAATGGTCTCACGGCTCTACCGACGGATGATAATTCGTACTGGACTTGGCGGCTGGCGAATGAGCCCAACGACCCGTATGATGTTAGCCTGGGTACGCTGCCCGTGCCCGACGAGGGTGCGCCGGCCCTGGTTACGCAGAAGAATGCCTACATCACCCAATATCCCTTGCAGAAAAATGGGGTCTTCGTACTCAGCAGTAACGATGTGGACCGGTACTCTTTTGCCCTGGCCGATTTCGCTAACGTCTCCTTTGGCGACTTGCCCAACGGTGTACACCTCCACGTGGACCACACCTACCCGTGGAAGGCAAAATACTCGGGCAGTCTGCCGCCTTGGTTGACGAACCTGATCGGCTACAAAAGCGCCTCGATCAGCGTCAGTGGCGACGCATCGCTTACCGACCAGCAATACGCCCTGAAAGTGTATACGAGCTGGCGCTCACTGCCTCCCGATTGGGGGGAAGACGACGACCAGGACGCGATCAACCAGCATGGAGTGGGGGGCCGCCTGGTCGATCTGGTCACGCCGGACCCCGCTGCGAATGTGACCACTTACAAGTTTGGTGGTGTTGGTGGTACTAGTTCATACCGCACGCTCACGAAGGACTGGGCCTGGCAGCACGTCGAGGGAGATGTGGATTACTACGACGTCTGGATGCCGCCGATTACTGAATGGCCTCGCGGTCACATACCCTGCGAATTTGACACGCCAGGACAGTTGAAATTGTACGCTTACGGCATGCATCTCCAGGTTGTGGACCCCACAAAGGCACTGCCAGGATTTCCGCCGCCCGTGCTGGCGGAGGGGAATGACTACGTGAAGTTAGGCAATTTGCCACTATTCTCCAGCGGCCACGTGTACGTCCGCGTGTCCAGCATCACAGGTGAGCGGGGCGTCTATCGCTTCCGCGCGGAATGGTACGATGCACTCTACAACACACCGGAAGAGTGTGGAAACATCTATGACGTGTGGCAGTCGGTAATGAACAAAGTAGGTTATATTCTTCCTATCGAGTCGTCACTGTCCTCGACGCCCTGGCCGGTGGGACCGGTGGACCCTGATCCTATCATGGACCAGCTCCCACTGTTTAGCCTGGGCGGTTACGAAGCTGTGACGCTGGAACAGGGCAACTCGCTCGACGCCATCGTCTCCAGCGCAGCCGATCAGCCGATCATCGCTCGTCTTTATGATCCAAATGGCATCTTGCTAGGCGAGGGCTTGGCGTTGGGTGAAGAGAGCATCGACGAGAAGGCGCCGGACGGACTAACCCCCCAGCGCCGGCTGGCGGTGGCCGGCCTGCAGGCCGGCGAGCACTACCTCTTGCAGGTCGTGCCGGCCTTCGATGTCGGCTCTGCGGGCGTCCAGGTGACGAACGTGGGCTTTGCGCCGCCGGGGGCCGGTGAATAGCGCCCAAAGAACTGGCTCATTGATGGTCACGTTCCGCTCGTCGTACTCGATGCCTTCTTGAGCGAAGAAACTCCCTTCGCCAGGCTCAGGACACCGCTTCGCAGCGTGGCAGTCCGCTCAGGGGGGCTGGGTGTAGATGATGACGCCGGCCTCTTTCTTCCGTCCAAGCAACCGATCTAGCATCTTCACTGCCCGCCGGCTGGCTGATAGACCTGAATCTGCGCCGTAGACAGTTGCTGCTCAATCCATTGCTGGTAGGCCTTTTCGGGGTCCTGATCTTCGCCGGCTGGGGCCACGTATTGCCGGAGATACAGGTTGGCCGCCAACGCATTGCCCAGCCATGTCTGAAACACCTCCTGGCTGGTGCCGGCCTGCCCCAGTCGATCAGCCGCTTCAGAGGGCGTGAGTTCGTACTTGCGCAGCCAGGCCAGCCACTCGGCCTGCACCATGTCCGGGGAGACGGTGATGCCGGCGCTGCGGGACGCCTGCAGGATCAGGGTGTTGCGAATGGCCTGATTCAACAGCTCGCTGCGGGCTTGCTGCCATTGCTGAGAGGTCAGCGTCGTTGGCTGCCCGTTCGTCAGCGATGTCATCAGCAAGTTTATGGCAACCAGGTCGTCCAGTTGCTTCAGGGTGATGGGTTCGCCGTTGACCACGGCGACGGCCGGCACGGATGTCGGGACCGGCGCCAGCGGACCGAGGCCGCCAAACTCGCCGGCCAGCCACAGGCCGGCGGTGCTCACCACGACGCAGCCGGCGATGAGACCAATGACGCCCAGCAACAGCCCAGGTGAGAGATTGGAATGGGTTTCCACAGCGTCTCCTTTCAACTCTCAACCGACGTTGACGCCCCCGCCATCATCAACCCCAGCGCCTCCACATCGGCCTCATCCGCCAGCATCTCGCCCACAATCTCGCCCTCGTACATGACGGCGATGCGATCACTGAGGGACTGGATCTCGTCCAGATCCTCGGAGATGAGCAGGATGGCGGTGCCCGCGCTGCG
>JBHHTZ010000665.1:0-2661 GCA_046753605.1 Anaerolineae bacterium | reverse complement strand
ACCCGCCCTGGTTTGATGGGGAAGCCGAGCTAATTCTCAGTTTCAGTATCCTCAAGCGGATCGTGGTTGGTGAGACCCGCCCTGGTTTGATGGGGAAGCCGAGCTAATTCTCAGTTTCAGTATCCTCAAACGGATCGTGGTTGGTGAGACGTACCAACGCAATATGCAGGCACGCAGGTGCCTACGTGTTTCAGTATCCTCAAACGGATCGTGGTTGGTGAGACTCCCACTGTGGACGGCGGGGGCAAGCTGGTTATGCTGTTTCAGTATCCTCAAACGGATCGTGGTTGGTGAGACTAGATTCCAGCCGTCTGCCCACTGTGCCTCTGGCGTTGAGTTTCAGTATCCTCAAACGGATCGTGGTTGGTGAGACTTCTGGCTTTGCCCAACTCTACTCCAACTTCTGTGCAGTTGTTTTAGTATCCTCAAACGGATTGTGGTTGGTGAGACCCCGTCCAGAACAACCGTCCGCTCCCCAGGCGGGAGTTTCAGTATCCTCAAACGGATCGTGGTTGGTGAGACTCCGAGGGTGCTGAAAGCATCTATTTTGCTCTGTGGACGTTTCAGTATCCTGGTATAACTGAATTCGTAGTATGGGGTATACTGTGCCCCTAATCACTCACGAAGGAGGTTGTATCATGGGTAAACGCAGCCGCAAACAAGCACAGTTGATTCACATTCAGGGACGCCGCGCTGAGGCGTTCCGCCAAGCCACAGAAGGTATTTCCTACGACAAAACCCTCATTGCTCCATTGGACATCGGCAAGAACGCCGATTGGGCTGCCTTCCACACTCGCGATGGACTCTTGCTCCATCCTCCCATCCAAGTTCCCACCCTCAAAATCGGCTACGACCAATACGTTCATACACTAGATGAACTCGTTGCCCAACACCAACCGCAACTGGTGGTCATCGGCCACGAACCGACCGGGGTCTACCATGAGAGTTGGGCGCGCAATCTGATGTTGCGCTACGCCGAGCACCTGGCAGGGGACGTCCAGCCACGTTTCCTCTACCACTTTGTCAATTCCTACCAGGTCAAACTCAATCGTACCCAGACCACCCTTTCCTTCAACAAGACCGACTGGATCGACTTGGGGGCCATTGGCGACTTGCTGGCTCGAGGCCTGGGCTTCCCCGCTCGTCTGCCGACGGCCACGGACCTTCTGGTGCGCCAAGAGGTGGATGCCCTCCGGGCTCTGCAGGCCGAGCAGCGACGCGTCGGCAATCGCATCCTGACCACTTTCGACCAACTGCTCCCTGGCGCTTTCCTCAACGCCCGCCGCTTCGCCCGCGCTCATCCCGACCTGCCTGTACCTAGACCGCTCGCTACTCGCCCCCTCCAACGTCAGCTGACCGAGGCGCTGATCACCCTCTGTCCCAACCCTTATGACCTCCTGGCGCTTGGTCGGCAAGGCATCATTGATCTCTTCCGCGCCCACGGCTATCGCTGCGGTCCCAAAACCACCGACAAGATCCTCGGCGTAGTCCAACGGGCCGTTCTGCCTCCGCCTGATGTCGCCCCTGCCTTCACGGCCATTCTCCAACGCACCTTCGAGCACTACCAGTTTCTCGCTGCTCAACAACAGACTGCCCTCGATACCCTGGAACTATTGCTGCCCACTACCACCGCCCGGCACCTGTTGCCCATTCCTGGTGCCAGCACGCGGCTTGTGGCCCGTTACTTAGCCGGTGTTGGCAACGTGGACGATGTTCTCTTTGCCGACCAAGTCTGGAGAAAAGCGGGCATGAACCCCTCCGTCTACATCACCGGCGATGTCGTGGTCCATGGCAAGATGTCCAAACAGGGTGACCCCTTCTTCCGCGATACCCTCTACCTGCTCGGCTATCAACTTGGCCTCCACTGCGCTTACTTTGGCACCACCTTTCTCAATGCTATCGAGCGCGGCAAAAGCGAGGTGGAGGCCACCATCCACACCGCCCACAAGGTCAATCGGGTCTTCATCCATCTGCTCAAACACGATGAACCCTTCGACCCGCCCGACATCCAGGATTACGATGCCTTCTGTCGCCAGTGGGAGGTCCGCATGCATCGCTATTTGGCCGAAAAACAGAAACGTCGCCAGCGCCCATCCAAAAAACGCCGCCGACCTCGCAAGCAAGCACGGTAGAGGGAGAAAAGCTGCCGGGCCATCCCCCAATAAGGCGCTCGAAGCGCAAGCGGCTTTGCCGCACGACGTCCTGCCTGGTCAAACCAGGTCTGCGTCATAGGAGTCTCGCTCCTAAAAGAAGGGTCGATGGCCCGGACACAAACAGTGTACCAGTGTTTCTCGGGTTTGTCAACCCACTCGGCCGTTTGCTTCGGTCCCTCTGCGGCGCGGGGCGGATGTCGGCAATATCCCCTCGACGCTTGGACGTCGCAATTGAGCTTGACTGCCCGCTTCTGCCGCATGACCACATGCGTGGACTGATTCTATTGTCAAGGAACGTTCAGCAGAGTTCGTACTTGATGACGCCTGCCAAGGCGAATGTTTCACCAGGATGAACGGAACGTTGCTTCAGAAGTGGCCCGCAGGCACGGTTGACGTTGTAGGCTGCTGAGTGGCTACTCCAACACTCCTTGACGCCCGACGACGCTGAAACTCTCATCCTTTCAGAAAACCGGCCCCAACCCCCGGTCGCTGCCCCCTGCCTACTGAC
>JBHHTZ010000664.1:0-2662 GCA_046753605.1 Anaerolineae bacterium | reverse complement strand
TTCGCAGGGGTTGCCGCGAATTCATTCGCTAGGCAGGAAGTGGCTGAGTAGTAACGCTCAATGTAAGTATAGCATATCCTGGCAATGCCGGCGAATCTCTCAGTTGGGCAAGGTCTCCTGACCTTGCCCAACAATGGGAGGCGATTGGACTATTTGCAACTCAGCCAATTGGCTCTTGACATTCCTCCCTTTTCCGCTATAATGCCAATTGGTATGGTCCAACTGATCCAACTTGACCGTGGAAGTCAAATCCCGCTCTATCTCCAGATCAGGAATCAACTGCGCGAGCTGATCCTGGCCGGCACGTTGCTGGAAGGGACACGCCTCCAGCCGGAGCGCCAACTGGCCCAGCGGCTGGGAGTCAATCGCGGCACAGTAACCAACGCCTATCGCGAGTTGGTCGCCGATGGTCTGGCGGAGGCGCGCGTAGGGCGAGGGACCGTCGTGCGCCGGCTGGACATCGACGCCGATGCGACCGGGCTGGCATTGCCGGCCGCGCCCCCGTGGGCGGAACTGTTTGCACAGCAGCCGCGCTGGTTGCGCCATCCTCTGCTCGGCGATCTGGCAGCTCTTGCAGCTCGCAAGAACATCAACTCTCTGGCCGCCGGCGTGCCGGCCCCCGACCTCTACCCGACAGCAGCTTTTGCGGAGGTTATGCAAGACCTGCTGAACCGGGCCGACCCGGCAATGCTTGGCCCGTGTCCGACCGAGGGGCTCGCGCTGCTCCGTGTCGCGATAGCTGAGGGACTAATGGAACCGGTCGCTGGCGTCAGTCCGGACGAAATCCTGATCGTTACCGGCTCGCAGCAGGGCCTCGACCTCATCACTCGGGCATTCATCGAGCCTGGCGACGCTGTCGTCATTGAAGCACCGACTTACCTGGGCGCTCTCCAGACCTTCGGTGCAGCCGGCGCTCGCCTGCTGAGCGTGCCCCTGGACGAACATGGACTGCGCCTGGGCGTGCTGCAGGGTCTGCTGGCGCGCCACCGACCCAAGTTCATCTACACGCTGCCCACCTGCCAGAATCCATCGGGCGCGACTCAGAGCCTGGACCGACGGCGGGGATTGCTGGAGCTGGCCAACCACCACGGGGTCCCCCTTATTGAAGACGATCCGTATGGACCGCTCTACTACGGCGAGTCGCCACCGCCACCGCTCAAAGCGTTGGACAGCCGCGCCCAGACCATTTATCTGAGCACGTTCTCTAAGATCATGTTTCCGGGCCTGCGGCTTGGATGGGTGGCAGCGCCACGACCGGTCATCGAGCGGCTCTCTTTGATCAAGCAACGGGTCGATCTCTACGGCAACAGCCTGGCGCAATGGGCTACAGCGACCTTCATTCAGGACGGGCATCTCGACGCTCACCTGGCACGGGTACGCGAAATCTATCCCCGCCGGCGACAGGCCATGGTCGATGCGCTGCGCCAGCACTGTCCTGAGCTGGTGTTTCGGGTGCCTGACGGGGGCTTCAACCTGTGGTGCCGGCTGCCGGCTGGCCTCAAGTCGCGCGATTTGCTGAGCGAGGCTGGCCGGCGCGGTGTAGCTTTCGCCCCTGGCGAGGTCTTTTACGCCGGGAGGGGGGGTGAGGACGCACTGCGTCTGAACTTCTCATCGCAGGCGGAGGCGCAAATTCGAGAAGGCATCGCTCGGCTGGGACAGGCTCTGGAGGCACTACGCGCGCAGGCTGTAGAAGTGCCGGAGTTGGAGCCGGTGGCCGAACCGTTAGTCTGACTTGAGCGAGCAGTGATCGAGGTAACGACCGACTACGTTTCCCGCTGGTCGGGAAGAAAGGAGTTGAGAGAATGAACACGACGCAGACCTTGATGAGCACACGACGGATTGCCATTACGGCTGTGATGATCGCTGCGGTGGCGGTTTTTACTCTCTTCATCGTGATTCCAATTGGCACCGGCTTCTTTAACTTCTCCGATGTGGCGATATACTTTGCCGCCTTCGCCTTCGGGCCATGGGTTGGCCTTGTGGCGGGGGGCGTGGGAGCCGCGCTGGCGGACATCAACCTGGGTTACAGCCAGTTCGCGATTCTGACCTTCTTCGCTCATGGTCTGGAAGGGTTGGTTGCCGGCTATCTCGGCAAGGGCCAGCCCATGTCGCGGATGCTGCTGGCGTGGGCTGCCGGCACAATCGTCATGGTCGGGATATATTTCGTCGGCGAGTACGCGGTGCCGGCTATGTGGGGTGGGCCGCCCCAGGCGCTCACCGAGTGGCCGTTCAACCTTCTGCAGAACATCGCCGGCGGTGTCGTGGGTATCCCCCTGGTGCTGGCTGTCCGCCGTGCGTATCCCCCGATCAGTCGAATGGCATAAGGTTTTGTAAGGATAGTGGGGACGAGGAGCTGTTGAACGATCACCCACTTGTCTCAATCGAGGATCTTCATTTCACCTATCCCCCCTTCCGGGAGGGCGGAAAGCTGGTGGTGGTCCTGCGGGGTGTCGATTTGCAGATTGCAGCCGGCGAGTGCCTGGCCGTGATGGGGCCTACCGGCGCCGGCAAGACCACCCTCTGTCTGGCTCTCAACGGCCTGGTTCCCCAGGCTACCGGTGGCGATTTCCAGGGGCGGGTATTCGTGGCTGGACTGGACACTCAAGAGCATCCGGTGGCTGAGCTGAGCCAGGTGGCCGGCCTGGTTTTCCAGGACCCCGAT
>JBHHTZ010000663.1:0-2669 GCA_046753605.1 Anaerolineae bacterium | reverse complement strand
TGGGGGGACCTGATCGGGTTGGACGCAGTCCTGGCAGTCATCGACGGACTGCAACGTGTTTATCGTGAGGATCGGTATCGCCCGGCGCCCCTGCTGCGCCAGAAAGTGTTGGCCGGCCAGTTGGGGGTCGCGACGGGCCAGGGATTCTATCAATGGGAGTGACGAGAATGCTTCATGATGTGGTAATTGTGGATGCGGTGCGGACGCCCATCGGACGGCACGGCGGCGCGCTGAAGTTTGTCCGTCCCGACGATCTGGCAGCGCACGTGATCCGGGCGTTGCTGGACCGGACGGGCATCGACCCGTACGAGATCGAGGATGTGGCTTTTGGCTGCATCAACCAGGCCGGCGAGGACAACCGCAACGTGGCCCGGATGGCCGCGTTGCTGGCCGATTTGCCGGTGGAGGTGGCCGGCGTGACCCTGAACCGGCTCTGCGGCTCCGGCATGGATGCACTGCACTATGCCACGCGGGCGATCCGCCTGGGGGATGGTGACGTGTTCATCGCCGGCGGTGTCGAAAGCATGACCCGCGCGCCGTGGGCCATGAGCAAGCCGGAATTCGCCTTCCAGCGCGGCCATCGGGAGGTCTTCGATACCACGCTGGGCTGGCGCTTCGTCAACCCGAAGATGCGGGAGCGGCACCACCCCTACAGCCTGGGCGAGACGGCCGAGAACATCCGCGAGCGGGTGGCCAACATCTCCCGCGAGCGCCAGGACGAGTTCTCGCTGGAGAGCCATCGTCGGGCTGTGGCGGCCATTGAGACGGGGCGCTTCCGCGACGAGATCGTGCCGGTCGAAGTGCCGCAGCGCAAAGGCGATCCGGTGATCGTGGACACGGATGAGCATCCGCGGCCGGATACGTCGATGGAAAAGCTGTCACGACTCCGGCCGGCCTTCCGCGAGGGGGGAACGGTCACAGCCGGCAATTCCAGCGGCATCAACGATGGCGCGGCGGCGATGCTGGTCATGTCGGCGGAAAAGGCGAAGGCGCTGGGGTTCCAGCCGATGGTACGGGTGGTGTCCATGGCGGTGGCCGGCGTTGATCCGGCTATCATGGGCATGGGGCCCGTGCCGGCCACCCGCAAGGCTCTGGAGCGGGCCGGCCTCACCCTGGACGACATCGATCTGATCGAGCTCAACGAGGCCTTCGCCATTCAGTCGCTGGCGGTGATGGACGAGCTGGGCATGGACCCGGCCATCACCAACGTGAATGGCGGGGCTGTCGCGCTGGGGCATCCGGTTGGCTGTTCCGGGGCGCGCATCCTGGTCACGCTGCTGCACGAGATGCGCCGGCGTGGGAACCACTACGGCCTGGCGACGATGTGCATCGGTGTGGGTCAGGGTATCGCGACGATTGTGGAACGGGTTGAGGAATAGAGCGGGTTTTTCACACGGATAGAAAGACCTGCCCTGAGCCTGTCGAAGGGAACACGGATGGAAACAGAGAAAGTTAGATTCCATCCGTGTTTTTTTCTATCCGTGTGAAGTTACTAATCGCCTGCCGGTTTGAGGTGCAGCCGTGCTAGACGCTAGCCAACCCTCAACTGAAGTTCTCCAGCCGGCGCTTGACATCCGCCAGGAAGGGGTCGGCCGTACCGCCGTCCAGGATGCGGTGGTCAAAGGTCAGTGACAGATACATCATGGGCTTGATGGCGATGGCATCGGCCCCATCCACTTCGACCACCACCGGGCGCTTGTGAACCGCGCCGGCGCCCAGAATCGCTGCCTGCGGCTGATTGATGATCGGTGTGCCCAGCAGCGTGCCGGCGGCGCCGTGGTTGGTGATGGTGAAGGTGCCTCCGTGCACCTCGTCCGGGTGGAGTTGGCGGTTGCGGGCGCGGGTGGCGAGGTCGTTTACCGCTTTGGCCAGGCCGGCCAGGCTCTTGTCGCTGGCATTCTTGATGACGGGCACGATGAGCCCCTGCTCCAACGCCACCGCGATGCCGATGTTGATCTCTTTTTTGAGCAGAATCCCCTCGTCAGTAAACGAAGAGTTGACCAGCGGGTGCTCCTGGATCGCCTGGACGACAGCCTGGATGATGAAGGGCATGTAGGTGAGCTTGACGCCCTCGCGGCGTTGGAACTCCGCCTTGTGGGCCTGTCGATAGCGCGCCACGGCGCTCATGTCCACCTCCGTGACGCTGGTCACGTGGGGAGACGTGCGCTTGCTCAGCACCATGTGCTCGGCGATCATCCGGCGCATGGGGGTCAGTTCCACGATCTCACCGGGCACCATGGCCGGCGCTTTTTCGAGGGGGCGAGCCGGCGGTGGGGGTGGCGCTGCCTCGCGTTGCCTTTCCCGATCTTCGATGAACCTGAGGATGTCCTTCTTCGTCACCCGACCGCCGCGACCCGTGCCGGGGACGTCTTCAACGTTGATCCCGTGCTCGGCCGCGATGCGACCCACGACGGGGGAAATTCGGGCTGCTCCCGCTGACTTGCGGGGCGTTTTGCCGTCGGCACGCTCAGCCGCCGGCTTCGCGGGGGCAGGGGCTGCGACTGCTTCGGCCGGGGCCGGCGCTTCGCGGGTCTCAGCCGGCACGACTTCCCCTTCCTCGCCGATCACAGCCAGGACCGTGCCCACGCCCACCGTCTCTCCTTCCTGGACGCTGATGCCCAGCAGGACGCCCTCAACTTCGGACGTGATCTCCGTATCCACCTTGTCGG
>JBHHTZ010000662.1:0-2671 GCA_046753605.1 Anaerolineae bacterium | reverse complement strand
GGCCACTGGGGGACCTCCCGCCGGCCCTGGCCGGCCTGCCTCGTGCCGAGGTCAATCAGGGCGAGTCGGTGATCCGCGAGAGCCGGCGCTTCTACCAGACGGACGCGCCGCTCCAGGAAGGCGTGGTCGCTCACTACCGACAGGGCGAGGGACTGGCCACATTATGGATCGCCCGGGCGGAGACAGCAGAAGCGGCCAGAGTCGTGGTGGAAGGGTTCATCGGGACTGTGCAGGCAGGAGGTACACTCTACACGCTTGCCGAAACGCGGACCGTGAACAGGATCACCGTCTACGCGTTGCAGGGTCAGAAGCGGGTGCAGTACCTCTTCGCTGCCGGTGATCGGGTGGTGCTGCTGGATGTATTCCCAAAATGGGCGGAGGGCGCACTGCAGGACCTGCTGCCGGCGCTACCGTAACAATGCAGGTGATCAGGTCCGACGTTCGGGAGTATGATCAAAAGTGGAAAGGAGTACCTGAGCCCAACCCTGGCCCCGCTGGCGGACCTGAGGCTATGCTACAGGTCTCCAGCAGGCCTGGGCGAACTGTCGGCCTGTTCAGCAGCGAGGTACCCCGGGAGCTTCTCTACGCTCTGGGCTGCACGCCGGTGCGGGTCTTCCCCACGGTCGGCACGGCGACGGCTGCGGAAGCTCACCTGCCACGCAACTTCTGCGCGCTGGCCCGGCTCATTCTGGCCGGCTTCCTGGAAGACGACGAGCCAGGCCTGGACGCCGTGATCTTCACCGACGAGGACGATGCCACGCGCCGGCTGCACGACGTCTGGCGCGAGTGCGTGCCGGTGCCAGTCTGGGGATTCGTGGAGGTACCACGGGCTGCCACCCCCCTGGCTGCCAGCCGCTACGCCGACACCCTGACCCGCCTGGCCGCCGACCTGGAGGCCCACACCGGCCAACCGCTGACCACTGGCGGCCTGCGCCGGGCCATCAATGTGTACAACGAGCAGAGAAGTCTGTTAGCTGACCTCAAGCACCGTTGGCTGACCGGAACGGTGGACACGACTGCCTACCGCCGCCTCCGTCGGATGGCCCTCACCCGGGACCCGGTAGTGGCCAACGAGCAGTTGCGGCAGGCTCTCAGGGAGCACGACAAGGGGACAAGGGGACAAGGAGACAAGGAGACGAGGAGACTGGGGAATGCGGCGATCCCCTCTATCTCTCCCCCTCTCCTTGTCTCCCCCTCACCCCATCCCCTTGTCTCCTTATCTCCGAGTCACCCCCGTCTGCTTCTGCTGGCTGAACTGGCGGCGCCGGCCGGCCTGGTGCGCCTGATTGAGGCCCATGGCGCGCGGGTCGTGGCTGAGGACTCGGACCTGGATGAGCGAGACCTGGTGGGGCCGGTGCCGGCGGAGGCGGGCACAGTGAAGGAGCTGCTGCTGGCTTTGGCCCAGGCCTATCTCGCCAGGCCGCCCGGGCCTCGTATGCGCGATTTGCCTCGCCGCCTGGAGTACCTGTCAGGCCTGGTCACTGAACGGCGCATCACGGGGGCCATCTGTGCCTACAGCAAATTCTGCGACCTCTACCTGGCCGAGTTTCCCGTTCTACAGGCGCATCTGAAGGGATTGGGCGTGCCGGTTTTGCTCCTCGGCACCTACTGGCCCTACGGCGCACGGCCGGCCAGCACCGATGGTGTGTTTCGGGTGGGGGACGCAGCCGGCCACTGCCCACCCTTCACCGGCGAAGGCATCCGCCCGGCCCTGTACTTCGGCCGGGCCTGTGGACAGATCGTGCGGCGGGTACTGGACGGCGAGCACAGCCCTTCGGCAGGCTCAGGACAGCGCCTGGCGGAAGGACTGGAGGTCTATCAGCGGTTTGTCGCCGGCCACCGCTGGATGTCTCGGATTTTGTGGGGGGGGTGCAGGCGTTGTTCATACGCCTGCCCTCGAACGTGGTGGCGTTGCCGGCCGGCCTCCTGACCCGACCCGGCGTGCTCCACCCCATCATGTGGGCATACTATCGTCTCTTCGATCCGGACGTTCTGTCTGACTTGAGAGTGGGCCACGGCACAGTGGACGAGCGGGCCGGCCAACGGCAGGATTGGGTGCCTATCGGATAAGAACATAGGCCATTTGGCGGGGTCGGCACCCCGCCAAATGGCTCTGTTTTGTGCTTTTAGGATATGCCATAATCTTCGAGATGAGTGTTGAAGAAAGGTCTGTCCCGGGCACCGGCCGGCGTGCCTGGGGACCGCGGTTGCTTATTCTTGCCGGCATTGTGCTGCTGGCCGGCACACTGGGCTGGTTTGCCATCCTGGCACCTTTGCAGAACCCGGCCCCGTTGCCGATACCTGCCCACCTGGCCGGCCTGCCCCTCACACGGCACGCCTTTGGCCGGCAGGCCGCCGACGAGATCGCCCGCCTACATGACAGCCGCTTCCCCCTGACCGGAGCCACCGTAGCAGAGTACGGGGACGGCGCAGCCATCGTATGGGCATCTCAGACCTGGGGGCGGTGGGGAGCTCGGTATATGACCCGTTCCATGACCCGAGCCATCGAACGTGAAACCACACCTTTCACCCCCACCGGCCAACGCGTCGTGGACGGCCGTACGGTGTACGCCCTGAGAGGCATGGGGATGTCCCATTTCTACTTCCAGGCCAGCGACCAGGTCATCTGGCTAGCTGCATCCCCCGACCGGGCCGATGCCGCCCTGCGCGA
>JBHHTZ010000661.1:0-2682 GCA_046753605.1 Anaerolineae bacterium | reverse complement strand
CACGTTGTCGAATGTGGACGTGATCGTGAACACCCGGATGCTACCTCTGCGCCGGACGCCGCGCGGCGTGATCGATGTCGATGCCGGCGCTGCCGGCAGGACCTCCGTCCAGGTGAAAGTCCAGGTCTCCGTCGCTCGCGAGTTGTGGCGCTTGCTGAAGCGTACTGCGCGCAGCGCCGTCCCCGAGGCCGGGCGGGGGTTTCGTGACGGGCTGGGGGCCGGCCTGGACCTGGCGCGCTCAGCGGCCCGAAACGCTGTGCGCCAACCGTGGTCCATCGCGGTGGCCTGGGTGATCCTGGCCGTGGCCGGCGGCCTGGCGTGGTGGACCCGCACCGAATCGGTGCTGTGGCAGGAGTATGCGATCATCGGGCTGGCTGTACCGCCGGCTGTCGCCCTGGCCGGCACCGTGGTCCTGGCCCTGTTGAGCGCAATTATTGGCCTGCTGGCCGGCGCAATCATCGGCGGCACGCGGGGGCTGTTGAATGTAGAGCGGATTGAGCTGCCAAAGGGCATCTCTGCTTCGCGGGGACTGTTCGCCGCAGTGCGATGGTGGATGAGGCAGCGTAGAGCGTGATGAGAGTGCGTATTGCGTACTGCGTAGTGCGTAGGACCGTACGCAATACGCAATACGCACTACGCAGTACGCAATACATAAGGATCACGAAGATGCAGTGCCAGTTCTGTGGTGAAGTCAATCGAAGCGGCGCCCGGTTCTGCAACCGCTGTGGCGCCGTGCTGTCTGCCGGCTCGACGCAGCCGCTCCAATCCGGCCAGACCATGAACAATGGCCAATATCGGATTGTCCGGCGGTTGGATACTGGTGGCATGGGCACGATCTATCTGGCGGCGAACACCCAGGCATTTGACCGGCTGTGCGTGATCAAGGAGATGCTGACGTATTACCAGCCGGACGAGGAGGCCAAGGCTCGCGACCGCTTCGAGGAAGAGGCGAAGACGTTGGCGTCGCTCCGACATCCGGGCGTGCCGGACATGTACGGCTTCTTCTCGGAGGCCGGCCACCACTACATCGTCATGGAGTACATCGAGGGGGACAACCTCGCTGCCGGCCTCACCCGGATGGACGATACCGGGCGGGCCGTTGCCGGCCAAGCCCGTACCCAGGAGGACGTCGTACGCTACGGCATCCAGATTTGCCGCGTGCTGGAGTACCTGGCCGGCATCCAGCCCACTCCGGTCGTCCACAACGACATCAAGCCGGCCAACATCATCATCGACAAACACGGCGGGCAGGCGGTCCTGGTCGATTTCGGCACGGCCAGTGCGCGGTACGACACGGCTGTCGGTGGTCAGCCCGGTGCGCAGAAGTCCAGCGTGTACGGCACGGTGGGCTACGCTGCTCCCGAGCTCTATGACGGTCGGTCTGAGCCACGGTCGGACGTCTATGCGCTGGCGGCGACCACGTACCATCTGTTGACTGACGACGACCCGCGTGATCACCCGTTCAAGTTTCCGAAGCTGAATCAACTGCCGGCCAGCTTGCGCGTCATCCTGCAGAATGCCCTGGCGACGAATCTCCACGACCGGCTGACGGCAACGGAGTTCCGACAGCAGTTAGAGGCGTTTCGGGCGGCATACGCCGGCTCCGTCCAGCCCATGCGGTTTCCCCAGGGGGATCAAGCGACCACGCTGACCGGCCTGCTCGACCTGTCAATGCGGTACTGGCCTTACGCCCGCCAGATTCTGTACGACGGCAGCCTGGAAAACTGGCTGCGCACGACACTCCACGACCCGGTCACGGCCAACATGGCGCGCGACATTGCGCAGCAACTGCCCGATAACCACGATGCCGGCCTGGATCGCTTCCTGCGCACTCTAAACCCACGTCTGGGCGCGCCAAGGATTCGCGTTCTGGACCAACACCTAGACTTTGGGAGCGTGCCGGCCGGCGCCAGCACGAAGCAGACGCTGGCCGTGGTTAACACCGGTTACGGCGGGGCGCACGGGCTGGTGAAGACCTCGGCGGCGTGGCTCCAGCCGGAATCGACTCACTTCGGGTGTGGGCCGGCGGGCCGCTGCGACATCCCGATTCGCGTGGTGGACACCAGCGTGTTGGCCGAAGGCCGGCATAAGGGCAAGGTGATGCTGGTGCCATCGGGCGGATCGCCTATCACCATCAACGCCAGCGTTCGTATCCGACGTTCACAGGCATCGCGTCCGTCGTCGCCGCGACCAGTATCTCCACCGCGGACGGTCCCTCGACGCCGGCCTCGACGCCGGCCGTGGTTCGTCAACATCTGGATTCTGATCTTCTTGATCTGGTTGTTGTCGAACATGTTCGGCAGTTGTGTGGCCGGCAGCCGGCGAATCGACATGCCGGGCGCGATGTACGGTGGGCGGGAGCTCAATCCGCCGGCGGTCGTAGTACAGCCCACGCCCCAGCCCGATTTCTGGCAGCAAGTCCTCGATCAGGTGCCGGAGGAGTACAAATCGGTGGACGGGATTGCGCGGGGGGTGGGGCGGGTGGTGGCCGGCGTTCTGGAGGAGATGGAAGGGGGTGGTGCGGGCGGCGATTCGCAGTGAGCACGAGATCGTCTGCTCGAACTGACCTGTGGCGAGGTTGATTTCACTTAGCGCCGGACTATGATGGCCATTTGGATGTTCCTGCTGTTACTACTCAGGCTAATAACGCGAGCACCCTGAGTAGCTGCGAACGTAGTGAAG
>JBHHTZ010000660.1:0-2685 GCA_046753605.1 Anaerolineae bacterium | reverse complement strand
AAATATGAGCAGAGAATCTACTTTGAAGCAATCGCTGACTGATTGGGAACGGCTCGATGCCCTCCAGGATGAGGATATTGATCTATCGGACATACCCGAGATTACACCGGAGATGTTCGCCAAGGCTGTAGTGCATCGTGGGCTCAAGCCAGCCCCCCGCAAGCAGCAGGTCACCATCCGCCTGGATGGCGACGTTCTGGATTGGTTCCGTGCACAAGGTAAGGGATATCAAACCCGCATAAACTCCCTGTTGCGTGCGTACATGGAAGCACACCAGTGATCAGCAATATCCCTTTCTCGACAGCGGATCGCTAGCTCACTTCCAAGCGCACCTGCTCCCCGCTGCGGCTGACGGCCGGTGGTGATCCCTCGTGGGTTGCACGCGCCGCCCAACATCATGTCCAGCACCGGCAAGCGGTCTTCACAAGCCCCGCAGGTGCTCCCAGCGATCGACGAACTCGATGTGCCACTGACCGCCATTCCACGTCAGGCTGTGGAGCGTCGTGTTGCCCACGTTGACGGTGAAGGTATCGCTTCCCAGCAGCAGCCGGAACACCGTCCCGATGGTGCCGGCGTGAGCAACGATCAGGACTGTTCCATCCTCGTGCCGGCCCAGGATATCCTTCAGCGCCCCAGCCACCCGCAACCGGAACAGCCGGTAGTCCTTGTGCGAGGGCAGCTCATCGGCGTACGCTCCATCCACCGTCTCCAGCGGCGATGAGAAGGCCGGCAGCTTTGGCTGCACCAGGAACGCCGACTCCGCCAGGTCGCCGTGCACCTGCACCGCCAGACCAAGATGCCCGGCCACCGACTGCGCTGTCTCGTGGGCGCGGCGCAGCGGGCTGGCATAGATGTGATCCACCTCGAAGTGGCCGGCCAGCCAGCGCCCCAGACGGTCAGCCTGGAACCGGCCCAGCTCCGTCAGCACGCTGTTGGGGCCGGCCTCGTCCCCCAGAACCTGCCACTGCGACTCGCCATGCCGCGCCAGTAGTAGTCGAAGCATCATCTCACCTCAAGGTATGAACTCATGCTCCGGCGGTTGAGCACCGGGCTCAAAGAAGGCCGTTGGATTTCTCTGTTTCGTGCTGATCAACAACACGGTGTACAGCGCGGCCGTGACAAAAAAGGTCGCCGCTGTGCCGCGCGCCACCACACGCGGGTGAAAAACCTCCGACGCATGACCCACCACGAGGGTTGACAAGGGTATCGTGAGCATCACCAGTCCATTGTCAATGGCAAACACACGACCCCGCAGCCGGTCCGGCACCAACTGTTGCAGCATCGTCGAACTGAGGACCCAGGCGGTACCAGCCCAGAAATGACTGGCTGTCACCATGAGCATAGCCAGCGCCAGCGTGGGTGCCAGGCTGAAAAGCGAGTAGAAGACGCCGACAAATGCAAAGGCAACTGAGATGGTTCGACGCATGCGCCTGAAGTCGTTACCCACAAACATGCGTATCACGTACGGCCCCAGCAGCACGCCCAGCCCGCGTGCGGCATACAGCAACCCAATGCCGTTGTCGCCGGCCTGGAACACCTGGGTGGCGAACACACTCAGCAGCAGCACGATGCCGCCCCCTACCCCCCAGCCGGCCTTCACCAGCAACAGCGTCCACACGCCGGGCCGGCGGCCGATATAGCGCAACGCCTCGCCGAACCCCGCCCATACAGGAATGTGCTGCCGGGTCTCGTCCCCCTCACCGCCACGTTCGTGAAACGACGCCCGGATCGAACTTATCAGCGCCGCTGATGCCAGAAATGAGACAGCGTTGATCACAAAGGCCACGTCCCGTCCCAGGTAGGCGCTCACCAGCCCCCCGATGGCCGCGCCGATGGCCAACATGGCGCCCCAGGTGGAGCCGGCCAGACCGTTGGCGCTGATCAAAGCGTCCTGGCGCACCAGATTCGGAATCGCCGCCGTCTGGGCCGGCCCGAAGAAGGAGGATAGCATCATCAATCCCGCCCCCAGCACGTAGGCAATCCACACCTGATCAGGCCGGCGGATAAGCAAGAAGCCCATAGCGATCACTGCCCGGAGCACGTCGGCGGCTATCATTACACGCCGGCGATCAAACCGATCCACGATAGCGCCCGACACCGGGCTCAGGAAGAATGACGGGATCTGCTGAGCGATGATCACCCAGCCGGCCGCCGCCGGCGAGTTCGTCAGTTGGAGCACCAGGCCCAGTACGGCGATGTTGTTGAACCAGTCGCCGGCGTTGCTGACCACCTGGCCGAGCCACAGCCGGCGGAACTGCGGATTCTCGCGCAACAACCGCGCGTATCCGATCGTCTCCGGTCGTTCTACTGCAATTGCACCCACACCTTCACCCGTTCGTAGTAAGCCGTTCGTAGTAAGCCACGTCGTTTGTAGTGAGCCACGTGGCGGAGCGGAGTGCCTTACTACGAACGGCCGTTACTACTCAGCCTGCCACCGAGTCGACGAATGAATTCGCCGCCTGATACCGCGAAGTGCGTTGAAACGCACTATTCTGGAACGACAGCAACCCGTTTCAACGGGTTTCGCGATAACAGGCGGGCAATTCATGATACTGTTGGCCAATCTATGTCAAGTTCTGCATTGCGCCTCGCCTTTCCTGAACATGTCATTCCGAACGGAGCGCCAGCGAAGTGAGGAATCCCTGGAATGGTGCAAGAAAAGGCATAGTCCGTTGGCATAAGCGT
>JBHHTZ010000659.1:0-2693 GCA_046753605.1 Anaerolineae bacterium | reverse complement strand
CCGCCGGCACCGGCTACATCACCCTGGTCTACAACAACGATCCCAGCCTGGGCGGCCTGCCCGTCTCGCTGCAGGTCATCCACGTCGGCTGCACCCAGAACTACGCGGGTGAAGACAGCACCTACCGAGGCAACGTGCTGGTGGTCCAGTCCGACAACCTGTTCGACGAGAAGCTCACCCTGCGCCACACCGGCGACTTCGGCGGCCAGCCCGACAACTTCGAGTTCGAGTGGTGGATCGCCGAGGTGGATGAGACGGCCGTGTCGCCGACGCAGTTGCCGCCCAGCTACCCGTGGAAGAAGTGGACGCGGCTGGAGCCTGGCGCGGACGCCATCGGGCCGGAGATCACCATCGAGGGCGCCAACCCCACCACACTGTCCGACAACTGGCTCATCATGCGCTACAAGGGCTACCCCGTGTGCGGCAACCAGTACCGCTGGAGCAACTTCGCCGGCGACCCCTCAGCCAAGCCGTCCGAGGTACGCGCGCAACTGGCCGAGGGTTGGATCAAGCGCGTGGTCGGCGCGCTCAACCCCTTCGACACGCGGGTGGACGACTTCGTGAGTACCCCGGTCAATATGGCCGTGGACATGGTCCGCCAGGCCGGCCCGCGCTACGAAGGCCCGGTGGCCTTGAGCAACGACCCCGACGTGCTCAACAGCATGGGCCTGATCGAGGCCTACCAGACGGTGCTGAACCGAGGCCGCAGCCTGTCCATTGATTCCAACATCAACCACCAGGGCGCCAACGCCGCGCTGATGAACGTCACCTCGCGCATCGCCGACCTGTACATGCTGCTGGGCAACGATGCCTACATGGACGCCCTGGACCCGACGGTCGGACTGGGCACGAGCAGCGCGCTGGCCTCGCGGGCGCCGGCGGTCTTCGCCTTTATGAATCAGTTCCGGCCCGACAGCTTCGGGCTGATAGACGAGGAGCTGGGCCTGCTGCGCGGGCGGGACGAGACCCTGGGCGGCGTTGCGGCGGCGCCGACCTACAACCGGCTGACGTGGAACTTCACCAACGGCGATGGTGAAGTGGCCTACGTGATGAACTACAACATCAAGGACATGAACCAGGACGGCTTCGTCAACGAGGCCGACGCGGCCATTATGTATCCACAGGGCCACGGCGACGCCTGGGGCCATCAACTGACGGCCATCGGCAAGTACTACGAGCTGCTGCGGCATCCGCACTACACCTGGGTGCCGCGCGCCGAGCCGGTCAGCGTGGCCGGCGCACCGGTGGTGGTAGACTACTACGACGAGCGACGGTTCACTACGGCTGCGGCGGCCAAGGCGCGGGTGGGGGCAGAGATCGCGGACCTGACCTACCGCAAGCACTATGCCGATCCCGACCAGCAGGAGTACGTGGACAGCCACGTAGACAGCTCCGACGACCGCCGGCGCGCCTGGGGTGTGGCCGACTGGGCGCGGCGCGCGGGACAGGGCGCGTACTTTGATTGGGTGATGGCCAACGCCATCATCCCGCCGGAGGACGACCGCTACTCGGACGTGCGGAGGATCGACCGTACGACGGTGTTGGAGATTGGGGAGATCTCCGATCAGTACCGCGACATCCAGGGGACGCTCGACAGCGCTGACCAGGGCCTTAACCCGCTGGGCCTGGCCCCGGACGCGGTGCTGTTCGACCTGGACCCATCCCTGATCACAGCCGGCAAGACCCACTACGAGCAGGTCTACGACCGGGCCCTCGGCAGCCTGGGCAACGCCCTGACCATGTTCAACTACGCCAACGAGGTGAAGCTGGCGCAGCGCGCATCGCAGGACGCCCGCCGTGACTTCGTGACCACCATCATCGAGAAGGACACGGCGCTGATCAACCAGTTGATCGAGCTGTTCGGCTATCCGTACGATGCCGACATTGGCGTGAACGGCGCCTATCCCGAGGGCTACGATGGGCCCGACATCTACAACTACGACCTGTGGGACCGGGTCGAGTTGACGGATGCCGAGAAGCGCTGCAGTGATGAGGAGGTTGAGTCCGGTCACTGCAATGCGGAGCTGACGACTTACACGGTCGAATACTGGCCCCTGGATTGCCTGGGGCACTACGTCGAGTATTTGAAGGATGAGGACCGGGCGCACCTCAATGAGGACTTGATCTGTCCCCACGTGAATCGGGCGGGAGAGGAGACCGGTAAGCTGGAGATCGAGTACCGGGTGGGCATCGGGCTGGACAAGGGACGGGGGCGGTTCAAGCCGGCGTCGTGGCCGGAGGACAGCTCACGCAAGGCGGTGGGCGACGTCCAGAACGCAATTCAGGCCCTCAACCAGGCGCGGCTCGAATACGAGATGGCGATACAGGCGTATCAGAACCACGTCATCAAGCTGGACGCGACCCAGAAGAAGATCAAGGAACGCGCCGAGATGCTCAAGAAGAAGGAGGACGTCAAGCTAAGCACATTCGTGACGTTCAAAGCCATTGATGCCATTATTCTCGCTGCCAAGGAGTTAGCGTTGATAAGCAAGAATACAGGTGAGTCAGCAGAGAAAATGTCGGAGAAGTGGAAGGTGTGTCTTCCAAAAATCAACGGCATCTCGAACGATCTCACATCTGTAGCCCGTTGCAGCATCTTGGTGGCGGGTGGGGTTATCAAAGAACCCTTAAAAGCCGCCAGCATGGCTGCGACGATTCTCCAAGACGTCTATGCGTACGGCAAGGACGTTATC
>JBHHTZ010000658.1:0-2701 GCA_046753605.1 Anaerolineae bacterium | reverse complement strand
CGCTGCACAGAGCCTCCAGGCCGTCTACGCATTCAGCAAGGACGTCATCCTGGGTTCGCTTGACATTGATCTCTTCAAAGAGCAAAACGACTGGGAGATCAAGAACATGGGGCGTTCGCTGGGTGGGCTGCTGCTCCAGGAAAAGGAGTTGCGGCTGCAGTTGTACCTGGCCAAGGACAAAGTCAACGCCGCCCAGGGCGACTACGATCAGGTCCTGCAGCGGGGCTTCCGCAAGCTCCAGGAGTTGATCCGCCTGCGCAAGCGCTGGGCCGGCCAGATCTCCGAGCAGCGCTACAGCGACATGGCCTACCGGTTGTTCCAGAACGACGCGCTGCAGAAGTACCGCCGGCAGTACGACCTGGCCCAGCAGTACACCTACCTGACGGCCGCAGCCTACGACTACGAGACCAACCTCTCACGCGACGACCCGGCGATAGGTGACCAGTTCCTGCGCAGCATCGTCGGGGCGCGCACGCTGGGGGCCATCAGGCGGCTGGTTCCCATGCCGCTGGAGCCCATCGTCGGCTCCGGCGGCCTGGCCGACCCGCTGGGGCGCATGAAGGACAACTTCGAGGTGCTCAAGGGGCAGATGGGCTTCAACAACCCGCAGACCCAGGCCAGTCGCTTCTCGCTGCGCCACGAGCTCCTGCGCCTGCGCGACAGCTCCGATGCCAAGTGGCGGCATGAATTGATGCGCTACTACACACCGGACATCTACAGCAACGACGATGTGGCCCGGTTGGCCAAGCGGCCCTACGGTGAGACCGGTCCACAGCCTGGGCTGGTCATCCCCTTCGGCACCAACGTCACCCAGGGCCTCAACTTCTTCGGGCGCCCACTGGGCCCCGGCGACGGCGCCTACAACGCGACGCAGTTCGTGACCAAGATCGCCAGCGTGGGGGTCTGGTTCGAGGGCTACGACACGGAGCGGCTGGCCAGGATGCCGTACGTGTATCTGCTGCCGGCCGGCGACGACGTCATCCGGCCGCGCAACACCAGCGGGACGCTGCGCTACTGGAGTATCACCGAGCAGTTGCTGCCCCTGCCCCACACCATCGGCCAGGCCGACCTGGAGGATCCGACGTGGAGCCCGCGCAACGACGGCCTGGATGGCCAACTGTTCGCCATCAAGCCCTACGCCAGCTTCCAGGCCTTCCCGTACACCGACACGCTCTCACCGGGCGAGCTGAACACGGACACGCGCCTCATCGGCCGCTCGGTGTGGAATACGGAGTGGGTGCTCATCATCCCCGGCGCCACCTTGCTGTCCGATCCGCAGGTCGGTCTCGAACGGTTCATTGAGAACGTGGACGACATCTACATCTACTTCCAGACGTATGCGTATGCGGGGAATTAGAGATTGGAGATTAGAGATTGGAGATTGGAAAGCGGAGAATGGAAGATGGAGAATGGAAGATGGAGAATGGAGGATGGAGAATGGAGGATGGAGAATGGAGGATGGAGAATGGAAGATGGAGAATGGAAGATGGAAGACAGGGAATAGATTCCATTTTCCATTTTCCATTCTCTCTCTTCCCTCTTCCATTTTCCATTCTCCAACATGAGAGGAAGCACATCATGAACCTAACGAGTGCACTCAGACGAATGGTCTTCGTCGGCATCGTCCTGCTCATAATTGCGTCGGCCGCCGGATCGGCGGCCGCGCCGCCGCCGGACACGCCGCTGCCGCTGCCGGATGCGATCTTCTACGGCACCACCACCCGCGACGACGGCCAACTGATCCAGGCCGGCACGGTCGCGGCCACACTGCCGCGCGGCGAGATCATCAGCGGGCAGATCGGTGAGATCACCGGGACGGGTTACACCTACAGCCTGGTGGTTCCGCTGAGCATGTACGATCCTGACAACGGCAACTACGCCGCCGATTCGGCGCGCACTGACGAGGCGATCAGCTTCTATATCAACGACGTGCTGGCCTCCTTCCGGGACGAGAACGGCTTGACCAGCAGTACCTTCGTGATCCCGCAGAACGCCATAGGCGGCGCGTACCTCATGGACCTGGCCGTCGTCGGGCCGGACGCCTACCCGCCGGGCGATGTCAACGCCAACGGCTGGCGGGATTCCGCCGACGCGCTGCTGGTGCTGAAATACGACGTGGGGTTGATCCAGGGCGTCGTGGAGTTCCCGCCCGGGCCGCGCACGATCTACCTGCCGCTGTGCGACATCGTCCAGGACGGCCAGTGCAACTCCAGCGACGCGCTGCGCATCCTGCAATGCGATGTGAGACTGCCGGGCGTGGACTGCCCCACCCATAGCTCCATCGTCCTGGCCCAGGCCACCGCCGCGCCGACGTACGGCGCGCGGCTGGTGCTGCGCACCGAAGTCGAGGCCGGCGCGGAGCCTGACACGATCACCGTCCGCGTGACGGCCGACGACCCGGAGGCGAAGCTGGGGGCAGCCTCCCTGGAGCTGCGCTACGATGCCGGCCGGCTGGCGCCTGAGGCCTGTGTCGAAAACCCCGACGGATCGCTGGATGCTGCGGCGTGCAACATCGGGTTCAGCCCCGATGTAGTGCGATTGAACGCCGCCACCATCAGGGGTGCTGGCGGGGCGGAAGCGCCGCTCGAGTCATTGTCCACGACGGTGCTGGCCGAGGCCACGTTCCGCCTGCTCGACCCGGCCGCCATGGAGGTGACGGGCGGTGCCACGGCCATGGCAGCCAAGGCACTGACGCTGGCAG
>JBHHTZ010000657.1:0-2701 GCA_046753605.1 Anaerolineae bacterium | reverse complement strand
GAATGACATGGCGGAGTGGTGCGCCGGTAAATCTTGAGCCTTCAGCCTGTCCGCCGGCGAGCCAGGCAGCCATCGCTCCCGGCTTACTCAACTTTACATAGAATGACCAACAGTATCACTTCATGCCCGTGCGGGCGCCGGCTGAGAAGTGACGTGCTGTTGCCGGATTGTTTTCTCGAGGTTCATCAGCGCGCACTACGAGCAGAGTCTCTCGCCGGCTTGTCATCCTGTCCCGAGCCGGCTATAATACCCCCTATGATTCCTTCCACAACTTCGGGAACACCATAGCCAACCCCCTCTGACATGCAGGAGCGTTCTTCAATGGATGGGTTCAACTTCGTCGTCCCCGTAGAGGTCCGATTCCGCGATCTGGATCCTCTGGGGCACGTGAATAACGCTGTGTTCGTCACTTACCTGGAGGCCGCGCGCATCAAATACAGGCTCCACCTGATGGAGACTACTTCTCTGGATCGTTTGGGGCTGATCCTGGCAGAGATGACCTGCTCCTATCGGTCGCCGGCCCACTTCGGCGAGGTTTTGGAAGTCGGTGTCCGCGTGTCGGAGATTGGCAACAAGAGCTTTGTGATGGAGTACCGCATTGAGGAGCGGGAGACGCGCCGTCTGGTGGCGACGGCCCGCAGTGTCCAGGTGGCCTACGATTACGAGACTCAGCAGACGATCCCGCTGTCGGCCCGTTTTGTCGAGCGTGCGGAAGCGTTGGAAGGACGACCGCTGAAGCGTTCGTAGTAAGCCACGCAGCGGAGTGGCGTCGGGACGGCACTCCACTGCGTTATGGGCCTGACTACGAACACGAAATGGAGGTTTGAAGGATGGGAGCGAATTTGACCGTTGAGACGCGCGCCGGCACGATGGCCTACCGGCAGGCCGGCGCCGGCGACCCCGTGATCCTGATCCACGGGATTCCGACCAATTCGGGGCTGTGGCGCAATGTCATGGCCGATCTGGCCGGCGACTTCGCCGTCTACGCGCCCGACATGATTGGCTACGGCGCGTCCGTCAAACCGGAGGATGGGGACCTGTCGGTGGCGGCACAGGCCGACTACCTGGCCGATTTTATGGACGCTGTCGGCATTGATGCAGCACACCTGGTCGGCCACGACATTGGTGGGGGCGTGGTACAAATCTTCACCGTGCGCCATCCCGACCGCGCCAACAAGCTGGTGCTGGTGGATTCCATCGCCTACGATTCGTGGCCGGAGCCAGGCATCGCGCGGCTGAAAGAGCCGGCGTGGGACGAGATCATGCAGCGCCTGGACATCGTAAAGGGCTTTCGCAAGGGCCTGGAGCAGGGAATGGTCCAGACGGACAAGATCACGGACGAGGTGGTGGATCGATTCGCCGGCCCGTTCCGCGATCTGGAGGGGCGAATGGCCTATCTGCGGGCGGCGCGGGCGCTGGAAACCCGGGACACGCTGGACATCGCGGATGAGATCGAGGCGATCGACAAGCCGGTGCTCATCCTGTGGGGTGATAGCGACATCTTCCAGAAGGTGGAATATGGCCGCCGGCTGGCCGACGCGCTGGCGGACGCCCGGCTGGTTGTGATCGACGAGGCCGGCCACTTCCTGCCCGAAGATCAGCCCGAAGCCCTGGCGCAGCATATCCGCGAGTTTCTGTTGGCGAGGTAGACCGTGGTTGTGCCAGACCCGATAAGCCAGTTGGATGCCGTTCTCAAACCCCGAAGCGTCGCCGTCATCGGCGCTTCAAGCAATCCCGACAAACTCGGCCATGAAATCCTGAAAAACATTGTTGACAGCGGGTTCCAGGGACCCGTATACCCGGTCAACCCCAAGGCCGACACCATCCTGGGCCTGCCCTGTCATGCCAGCGTCGGCGAGATCGAGGCGCCGCCGGACCTGGCAGTCATCATCATCCCGGCCCGATTTGTGCCTGGGGTGGTGGAGGAGTGCGGCGAGGCCGGCGTGAAGGGCGCGGTGATCATCACCGGCGGCTTCAGCGAGGCCGGCCCCGAGGGGGAGATACTCCAGCAGCAAGTCGTCGAGATGGCGCAGAAGTACGGCGTGCGGGTCGTCGGGCCGAATTGCCAGGGGGTCAACAACCCGCATCATCCCCTGTGTGCTTCCTGGCCCTTGCTCACACACCGGGGCAAGATTGCGGTTGTCTCCCAGAGCGGCACGGTGGGCGCTGCGATGATGGACTGGCTGACGGAGGAGAAGCTGGGAACAGCCAGCTTCGTCAGCATGGGCAACCGGGCTGATGTAGACGAGACGGACCTGATCGCCTATTTTGACCGCGATCCTTCCACCGAGGTCATCGCGGCGTACATCGAGGGCATCAAGCGTCCCCAGGCGTTCCTGGAGGTGGTGCAAGAACTCCAAAAGCCGCTGGTGGTTCTCAAGTCGGGGCGCACACCCAAGGGCAAGGTGGCGGCCGAGTCCCATACCAAGTCCCTGGCCGGCGCCGACGCCATCTACGATGCGTTGTTCGCTCAACACAACATCTGCCGCGCGTACACCATTGAGGAATTCTACGATTTTGCCAAGGCTCTGGCCTATCTGAAACCGCCGGCCGGCAACCGCATTCTCTTTATCACCACTTCCGGCGGAGCCGGCATCCTGGCAACGGATCAGGCAGAGCTGGAGGGCCTGGATGTGTCCCCCTTGCCGGAGGCGGTCGTCGAGGCGATCACCCCGCTGATTCCGGCCCACGCCATCAAGGC
>JBHHTZ010000656.1:0-2703 GCA_046753605.1 Anaerolineae bacterium | reverse complement strand
ATCCAGTCGACGATCAACTGCGTGGGGGTCGCATTGACATCGGCGATGGCTTCCATCTCGGTGACGTGGGAATAGCCGGCCAGGTAGCTGGCAGTCACATCGAAGCCCAGCGTCTCCAGTTGGTTCTTGAACATCACGTTCTGCTCAGTGAGGTTGAGCAAGTCGTCTTCGGCGTAGAGGATGTAGAACGACGGCAGCCGCGTGCCGGCCACGACGTAGCCGGCCGGCGAGGCCTGCTCCAGCAGGTCGGTGTTGCCGAAGCCGCCCTGGAACGTCTGAGTCACCGCGTCGTGCCAGAAGACTTTGTTGAGGCTGTTCAGTTCGTAGGCGCCGCTCATCGTCACCAGCCCCTTGATGGCCGGCCTCAGACTCGTCTCGTAGTCAGGATGCGTGGCCAGAAGCGAGGCCAGATGGCCGCCGGCCGAGTGACCGAACACGACGATCTTGCCGGCATCCCCGCCGTTTTCGTCGATGTGCTCGACCACCCACTGGAATGCGGATGCCACGTCCTCGATGTTATCGGGATACCAGCCGGCCTTGGTGCGGTAGGGCTCGTTTTCGGGCCGGCCACAGGTGTCTCGGTCGGGGCAGTACTGGTCGGCGATGAACACTTCGTCGGACGTCAGCCGGTAGTCAATCACCACCGTGACCCAGCCCATCTCTCCTGTGAAGGAGTGGGCGACGAACTCGTACCAGTCGCGGTAGCCGTCGATCCAGGCCCCGCCGTGCACGAAGAAGACCACGGGCTGGCGCTCCAGCAGGGCCTGGCCGTCATGCGCCCGATAGACGGTGAGCGCGCGAATCTCGTAGCTCTCCTTGTCCAGATATTTGTCCTCGGGTCGCATGTCGGTGGTCAGGAAGGGGGAATCGCCGTAGACAAAGTCCTGTTTGTAGATGGCGTAGGTGGTGGTGATGCCGGCCACCGGCTCGCCCCACTCCTGCGTCGATGCCGGCGCATGGTGCGAGAAATCCCGCAGCTCGGGGACAGCAGCCGGCCCGGACCACGCGGTCCATGGGAGTACCAGGAAAGCCACTGTGATAACGGAGGAAATGCCTATCACGGCAACTAGCCGCTTTGATACGTTGGTCAAGACACGTCTAGTCATTCTTGGACCTCCAGCCGCGCAGAGCGTTGATGAGAATTGAGAAATCACTCCAGTAACGAGCCGGCTACTGCTGCCCAGGCCCCCTCCCCCAGCCCCTCCCCCGAAATCAGGGGAGGGGAGCTGCACCAGGCGAGATGTCAGAGGGTTCCGTTGATAAGCGCTTTTGAGACGGCGTTGTGTCGTTCCATCACCACGGGCAAGTCGATGGTCGTAAGCTGCCCCTGATCCACCACAAGCTGCCCATTGATCACCGAATAGTTCACATTCACCGGATGGCAGAAGATGAGGGCTGCCACCAGGTCGGCCGAGGTGCCGGCAAACCCGATCTGGTTCAGGTCAAAGGCTATGAAGTCAGCCGCCATGCCAGGGGCCAACGCGCCAACATCGTCGCGGCCCAGCACCTGCGCGCCACCTAACGTCGCGATTTCCAACGCCTCTCGCGCTGTGAGCGCCGCCGGCCCACCCCCAACGCGTTGCAGCAACAGAGCCTGCCGGGCCTCGGCCAACAGATGGCTGGCGTCGTTAGAGGCCTGACCGTCGGCTCCCAGTCCCACCGGCACGCCGATGTCCAGCATCTTGCGGATGGGCGCGATGCCGGAGGCGATGCGCATGTTGGAGTTCGGGCAGTGGCACACGCCGGTTCCAGTGCGGGCGAACAGCCTTATCTCCGCGTCGTTCAACATAACGCAGTGGGCGTGCCACACGTCATCGCCGATCCAGCCCACGTCCTCAGCATATTCGCCGGGACGCATCCCGAACTTCTCCCGGCTGTAGGCGATGTCCTCTGGATTCTCGGCCAGGTGCGTGTGCAGGCGCACCCCGTAACTGCGGGCCAGTTCCACCGACGCGCGCATCAGGTCTTGGGTGATGCTGAAAGGGGAGCAAGGCGCCAGGCCCACGCGCAGCATGGCGTAGCGATCGGGGTTGTGATAGGCTTCGATCAGCCGGCGCGAGTCGCGCAGGATCTCTTCTTCCTCTTCCACCACGCTGTCCGGCGGCAGCCCGCCCTTGCTCTCGCCCAGGCTCATGCTGCCGCGCATGGCGTGGAAGCGGATGCCGATCTCCTGGGCCGCCTCGATCTCGTCATCCAACTGGCAGTCGTTGGGGTAGATGTAGAGATGGTCGCTGGCCGTGGTGCAGCCGGAAAGGATTAGCTCGGCCAGGCCGGTCAGAGTCGAGATGTAAATCGCTTCGGAGGTGAGGCCGGCCCAGATGGGATACAGTGTCTTCAGCCAGCCGAATAGCTCCGAGTTCTGACCGCCGGGGATGACGCGGGTCAGCCCCTGGTAGAGGTGGTGGTGGGTGTTGATCAGCCCCGGCAGCACGATGTGGCCGGCCAGGTCCAGCACGGTGTCGGCGGTGGCCGGCAGCTCGGCCGTGGGGCCGACCTGTTCGATCACGCCATCGCGGGCGAACAGACCGCCGCTCGCAATCTCGCGCCGATGGGCGTCCATGGTTACCAGCATCTCCGCGTTTCGCACCAACAACGTCGTCATGCGTCTACCTCCACACCAGTTTTGAGTTCTATCGGAAAGTCATTGTGATCGGGCAGATTACGCAATAGGCTGTACGCAGTACGCACTTACTGCGTATTGCG
>JBHHTZ010000655.1:0-2706 GCA_046753605.1 Anaerolineae bacterium | reverse complement strand
CAGCGCTGAGCGCGGCTCCGAGCACCCGCTGGGGCGCGCCATTGTCGAGAGGGCCGAGGCCGAAGGTATGGACCTGGGCGAGCCGCTGGAGTTCCAGGCAGTCCGGGGCAAGGGCGTACAGGCGGTGGTGGACGGCCGGCGAGTCCTCGTCGGCAGCCGGCTACTGATGCGGGAGCACGACATCGATCCCGCGCCGCTGGAGGCCGACATGCGCCGGCTGGAGAACGAGGCCAAGACCGCCATGCTGGTGGCTGTCGATGGAGAGCTGGCCGGCGTTGTCGCCGTGGCGGATACTCTGAAAGAGGACTCCATCGACGCCATCCGCGAGTTGCACAAAATGGGCGTGGAGACCGCCATGATCACCGGCGACAACCAGCGCACCGCCGAGGCCATCGCCCGCACAGTTGGGATCAGTCGCGTGTTGGCCGAAGTGCTGCCCGACGGCAAGGTGATGGAGATTCAGCGGCTGCAGGAACAGGTGGGGCTGGTAGCCATGGTGGGCGACGGCATCAACGACGCGCCGGCCTTGACCCAGGCCAACGTGGGCATCGCCATTGGCACCGGCACGGATATCGCCATCGAGGCCTCGGACGTGACGCTGGTGCGGGGCGACATCTCCGGTGTGGTGAGCGCCATCAAGTTGAGCCGGGCCACCTTCCGCAAGATCAAGCAGAATCTGTTCTGGGCCTTCTTCTACAACGTGGCCATGATCCCGCTGGCCATCATCGGCTGGATGCACCCGGTGCTGGCGGAAATCGCCATGGCCACCAGCTCGACCACGGTGGTCACCAACGCTAACCGCTTGCGCAAGGTCGACATTCGACCCGATTACGAAAGGATTTGACGAGGTGGCCGTGCGCTGGCAATCGTCAGATCTTGAGACACCCTTGTTGATGACGTTGCTGATCTGGCTGTGTGCCTTGCCAGTGGTCGTGTTGCTCATCGGCCCCTGGCTCGGGATGAAAGTGGCCCTGGGCGTCGTCGCCGGCCTGCTGGTGGCGCTGCTGGTCATCTGCTGGATGCTGTGCATGGAGTTCCAATAGCAAATAAATTAGGGAGAACAGGAAATGACAGACCAAAACGAGGGAATGGGGCGCCGGCGCTTCCTCCATAGAGTAGTTGTAGCGATCGGGGGTGTCATTGGCACGCTGCTAGGGCTGCCCATCGTGAGCTATTTCCTGTCGCCGGCACTCGAGGATAATAAGGTATATGCCCAGATCGATCGGCTGAGCCGGCCCAAGTGGCTGGCTTCGTCCCGGTCAATCAGCCGCGGAGGTGGCACCTTAACCGCTGTCGCAGGCGCCAGTGACATCCCGGTTGAAATGCCTGTAGAAAAAGCGTACGCATGGCGTAGCAAGGAGGGCTGGATGACCGTCAGCGGTCGCTCCTCCGTCTGGCTCGTCCGACATGAAGACGAAAGCGTCACGGCTTTCGAGCCCCACTGTACTCACTTGGGCTGCCCTTACAGTTGGAGTAATGACGAGGGGCTGTTCCTGTGCCCCTGCCACGACGGCGCTTTCGACATCGCCGGCAAGGTGGTGAAGGGGCCGCCGCCTCGGGCTCTAGACCAGTTCCGGGTAAGTGTCGAGGATGGCAAGGTTCTCATCGGTGAACTCATCAGGGGCGAAGAGATTTGAAACTCTAGAGAAAAGCGTGCAGTAAGCAAAGGAGTCACTATGGCGAAGAAGAAACAACGTGCATCCCAGCGCCGGCGGAGTGATCGGCGAACATCCCGTGGGCCGGGCCTGACCAGCCGGCCTGGCTTCTGGGTCATCGGTCTCGGCGCTGCCTTTCTGGTGGTGGGCATCGGCATTCTCCTCCTGGCCCGCCAGCGAGCCCAGGGAGCGCCACTGCCCACCGTCGAGCAACTGACTGTCGAGGGGGATGTGGTTACGGGCGACACCGTCGTCGGAATTCACGAGATGGGAGCCCCTGAGATTCCCACTGCACCCATCCCGCCTGAAGGCCCGCCCAGGCTGGTGTTGCCCGAGCAGTTCCACGACTTCGGCGCCATTCCGGCGACAGACAAGGTGGACTATACATTTCCAGTACGCAACAACGGCAAAGGTGCCCTGACCATCTCCCGCATCTACACGACCTGCGGCTGCACCACCGCCGAGCTATCCTCACGGGTGATTCCCCCTGGCAAGCAAGCGACCTTGAAGGTGATATACGATCCGGCCTTCCACGACGTGGAAGGCGAGGTGCGACGCAGTGTCATTCTGGAGACCAACGACCCGGAGTGGGGAGGCCAGGTGGAGGTCAGCATACAAGCCAACGTACAGAAATAACCGTGGTACGTATTGCGTACTGCGTACTCCATATCGACTTTACGCATACGCAATACGCAACATTCTGGTAAGGAGAGCAACATGGGACAATCCAGATCTTCCAGTGCAAACCAAAGTACGATCGTAATCCGTATGACCAAGGGGGTATTCTATGGGCTGATCGGGACGGTTTTCGGCGTGACGGCCCTGGTCGCGGTGTTCCTGGTCGGCATGCGGCTCGGGGGCAGTCGGGCAGCCGGCCCGGCCGTGGCCCGGCCGGCCTATTCCCCGGGCCAGGCGTACGCCGTCCAGCCGGCGCAACCGCAACAGATTGTTCCAGCCCAGCCTCAAGCCGGTGTGCCGGCACAACCCCAGGTCGCTACCGGCAACCAGGCCATCCCTGGACCGTCCGGCCCGCCGGCGGGGAGCGAGGTGC
>JBHHTZ010000654.1:0-2712 GCA_046753605.1 Anaerolineae bacterium | reverse complement strand
GAGGTCAAGATGGGCGCCGGCAGCGGCGACAGCGGTCGCAGCTACACGCAGTTCACTGGCGCCGTCAGCGCCATGCCAGGCTCCGGCCGGGTTGGTGACTGGACGATAGGTGGGCGCACGGTACACGTTGACATTGCGACACGCTTCGAGCAGGAGCATGGCATGGCGACTCTAGGCGCTAACGTCGAGGTCAAAGGTTGGCTGGAAGCCAATAGCTCTGTCACCGCGGTCAAGATCGAGGTCAAGGACAATTCCGGCGGCGATAGCGGCGGCGGCAGTGGCAGTGGCAGTGTGCAGGACAAGTTCCACGGCACCGTACAGCAGCTTCCTGCCGGCGACGGGCTGATCGGCGCCTGGATTGTCAGCGGGCGAACAGTGAACGTGAGCACTAGCACCAGGATTGACCACGAGCACGGCCAGCCGGTTGTGGGCGCCTACGTCGAGGTCGAAGGCTTGCTGCAGGCAGACAACTCTGTGAATGCGACCAAGATCGACGTGCAGGACAGCCCCGACGGGGGCGATAACCACGATAGCAATTTCAAGTTCTACGGCACCGTGAACAGCTTCCCGACCGACTTCGTCGGCACATGGGACATCGGTGGACGCATCGTCACCACGACGGCCACGACGGAAATCAATGAGGAGCACGGCCCGGTGGCCCAGGGCGCCTACGTCGAGGTAGAGGGCACGCTGCAGGCGGGCGGCTCGATTGCCGCTACCAAGATCGAGGTGAAGTCCAGCCCCGCCACAGGCGGTGGCAGCAGCGTAGGCTACACCAAATTCTACGGCGTAATCGAAAGCCTGCCGGCGACCGGCCTGACCGGTGACTGGCAAGTGAGCACCCGAATCGTACACGTGGACGCCAACACCCGCATCGACGAGGAGCATGGCGCCGTACGAACAGGAGCCAGCGTGGAGGTGAAGGGAATCCAGGAAGCCGACGGTTCGGTTACTGCCACCAAGATTGAGGTCAAGAACTAGGTTCCCGAAACTGACGGAACAAATGCGATAACAGGGGGCGGTCTGATCAGACCGCCCCCTCCGGCCAATGATGGGAGTGTGAGAATGGTGAAACATCGATATCTTCGTTCAATTGGAAGTCTGTTGTTATTGTGGTTGGTGTTGACCGTAACATCGGTGAACGGTGCGGGGGTTGATACGGCAACGCCGGCTGGCGACTCGCTGGCCAATGTTTCCCTCGCCCAGAGCATTTGCGCACCCGTCGCGCTGCTCCAGGACGGCGGGTTCGAGGCCGGCCTGTCGACCCCCCCCTGGCAAACCAGTAGCAATGTCTTCAGCACCATCCTGGACGACACGGTCGCCCCTGCACCTCGCACCGGAACGTGGAAAGCCTGGCTGGGCGGCGATAACCTGGTCCAGGAAAGCCTGTGGGAGACGATCAACGTGCCGGCCGGCGTCGCTGGCCTCAAGGTGAGCTACTGGTCGCGCGTGGACACCTTCGAGACGAACCACCCTTTCGACAGCATGAACGTGCAGATTCAGGACGCTGCCAGCAAGCCTCTGCAAACGCTAGAAACGCTGACCGACGGCGATGCCAGTCTCACCTGGCAGCAAAGTTCCTTCACCGTGACTGGCTACGGCGGACAGCCCATCCAACTCGCCTTCGCAGCCCAGACAGATGGCACGAACCCCACCAGCTTTTTTGTAGATGATGTCAATGTCTACAAGACATGCCCGGCCGGGTTGGCCGGCGACGTCACCGGGGACTGCAAAGTAAACATCGTTGATGTCCAAGAGGCGGCCGCTCACTGGGGCCAGTCGCGGGGTTCGACTTGCTATGCCGAGCCATACGATCAGGACGGCAACGGCACGATCAACGCTGCCGATATCCAGCAGATGGCCGGCCAGTGGCGACAGACAGCCCCGTAGCCTGTGATTCAGTAATCAGTGACCAGTAATCAGTGATCAGTAACCAGTAATCAGTAATCAGTCGGATAGTGATTGTTATGTCGAGTAGAATGAGTCAGGACCATCGAGAAATACGGCGCTATACCGCGCGCACCCTGTGGCTTGTCAGCGCGTTGATCGGACTGCTGGCCGCGACCACCTTTGCGCTGGCCCCAACAGCGACGGCGCGACCCGCGTCCGCACCCCTGGATGGGTGCTTGCCGGCGGACCTGGTGCAAGACGGCGGGTTCGAGGCCGGCCTGCCCAACCCGGTCTGGCAGACCAGCAGCAACGTCTTCAGCGACATCCTGGACGACACATCGGACCCCGCTCCCCGCACCGGCATTTGGAAAGCCTGGATGGGCGGCGACAACCTGGTTCAGGAAAGTCTATGGCAGACGTTCAGCGTGCCGGCAGATGTCGCCGGTCTGGAAATTCGGTATTGGTGGCGTGTTGACACGCGCGAGACCAGTCACCCCTTCGATACCCTTCAGGTGGAGATTCGGGACACCAACAGCAATGTACTACAGATGCTGGAAACGCTCACCGACGGCAATGCCGGCGCGATCTGGCAAGAGAGCGCCTTCACTTTGACCGGCTACGCGGGTCAGACGATCCAGATCGCCTTTGAAGCTCAGACAGATGGCACAGGCCCAACCAATTTCCTTTTGGACGACGTGAGTGTTCTCGGATCATGTGCGCCAACTCCAACACCAACTGCCACCAGTTCACCGACGGCCACGCCCATCGCCACCAGCACCCCAGGGGTCACGTTGACACCCACCGCTACGAGTCCGGCAGAAA
>JBHHTZ010000653.1:0-2714 GCA_046753605.1 Anaerolineae bacterium | reverse complement strand
GCGTGGCCGGCTACATTGTCAAACCGGTCACATTCGAGAAGTTCGCCGAGGCCATTACCATCTTCGATCTCTACTGGGCGCTGAGCGAACTACCGTGAGGATTGCAGATTTTAGATTGCAGATTGCAGATTGGGTCTCGGGTGCAGGTTTCAATCTGAAATCTCCAATCTGAAATCTGAAATCGAGAATCTCCAATCTGAAATCTGAAATCGAGAAAGGGGGTTTTATGGGCGAGGAACGCGTTCGTGTTTTGTTGGTCGAAGATAATCGGGCCGACCAGATGGCGGTCGAGCGGCTGGTGAAGAAAGAGGGGTTGCCGTACGATTTGGTGATTGCCGAGACGGTGGCCGAGGCCATAGCCCGGTTGAAGGAGGGCCGGCTCGATGTGGCCCTGATCGACTACAGACTGCCCGATGGCTCCGGGCTGGAGGTTCAGGAACATGTGGGGGACACGCCCTGCATTTTCATCACCGGTGCGGCCAATCAGGCCGTTGCAGTCCAGGCGATGAAGGCCGGCGCTTTCGATTTCCTGGTCAAAGACCAGGCCCGTGACTATCTTGCGCTTCTGCCTGTAACCATTGAGAATGCGATTCGCCGCAAACAGGATGAGGACGAGTTGTGGCAGTACCGGGAACACCTCGAGGAGATGGTGGAACAACGCACAGCCCGACTCAAGGAGACGAATGAGCAACTGCACGCGGAAATCGCCGGGCATCGGCGGACGGAAGCAGCGCTGCGGGAAAGTGAGGCGCGGTTCCGAGTGCTGACCGAGCACGCGCTGGCCGGCGTCTATCTGGTCCAGGACGACCGCTTCCGCTACGTCAACCCTGCCTTGGCGGCGATGTTCGGCTATACGCCAGAGGAACTGATCGGTCGCCTGGGATCGCTGAACCTCACCGCGCCCGAGGACCGGGACCGGGTGACGGAGAACATGCGGCGGCGGGACGAGGGGGAGGTTGACAGCGTCCACTATACTTTCCGGGGCCTGCGCAAAGACGGTACTCTCTTTGAGTGCGAAGTGTTGGGGGCCGTGGCGGAGTACGCTGGCCGGCCGGCGGTGCTGGGGATGCTGCTGGACATCACCGAGCGGGTGCGGGCGGAGCAAACGATGCAACGTCAAACCTGGGAACTGGTAACACTCAACCAGATCGGACGGGCGCTCAGCCAGTTGGCTCCAACCGATGGGATCCTACACCAGATCTACGTGGCCATTGGGCAGGTTTTGAGCAACGACAACCTCTACATTGCACTGTATGATGAGCTGCAGGGCCAGCTATCCTTCCCGGTATACACGATCGAGGGCCAACTTCGAGACCCCGGGATTAGTCGTCCATTCGGGAACGGCATCACGGAGTATGTAATCCGCACCAAAGCGCCGCTGTGCATCCTTTCTGACTTGCAGGAGACTTTGGTGGAACTTGGGGTCGACCTGATGGGCCGCCTCTCTAGCAGCCTGCTGGCCGTGCCTATATTGTTCGGAGAGAAGGTACTGGGCGTCATTGCTCTCCAGGACTATCAGAATGAAAACACCTATACCTCCGCGGACGTTAGCCTGCTCTCCAAAATCGCCTCCCAGGCGGCCATCGCCATCGAGAACGCTCGCCTGCACGAGAATGTTCAACGCGAACTGTCTCGGCGCAAACAGGCGGAGCGGACTCTGCAGCAGATCGTCGAGGGGACCTCCTCGGTCGTTGGTGAGGAATTCCTTCGCTCTCTGGTTAAACACCTCGCATCCATACTGCAAACGCGTTTCGCGTTCATATCTAGAGTCGTTGATCCAGAGGGGAAGAGAGTTGCCCTGACTGCCTTTTGGGAGGGCGCGGATTACGGGGAGTGCTTTGAATACGACATAGAAGGTACGCCTTGCGAGCAGGTGGTAAACAAGAATCTGGCTTTCTTCCCATGCGGGGTGCAGGAACTGTTTCCCGATGATCTTTGGTTGAAGGAAGCAGGGATAGTGAGCTATCTGGCGATCCCGCTATTCGATTCGGTGGGAAATGCCCTTGGACATCTGGGGGTAATGCACGACGCGCCCATGCAGGAGAGCTACCTTGCCAGGTCGACATTGGAGATTTTCGCTGCGCGCGCAGTCGCCGAATTGGAGCGCAAACGGGCGCAGGATGCATTGCGGATGGTGGGACAGCGATATCGAGACCTGTTCGAAGAAGCGCCGGTGATGTATGTAATCACCCGCAACCAGGCGGGCGTACCGATTGTCGCCGACTGCAATCAGTTGTTCCTGGACGCGTTGGGGTTTGACAAGACACAGGTGCTGGGGCGGCCATTAGCTGATTTCTACACGCCCGAATCGCGGGCCGAATTACTGGAAGGCGGCGGCTACCAAAGAGCTCTGGAGGGTCAATTCGGCGCCGAAGAACGCAATCTATTAACCCGCGATGGTCATGTCGTCGTTGCCCTGCTGCGCGCACTGCCTGAAACTGACTTTGCTGGCCAGGTCTCCGGCACGCGGGCAGCGTTCGTGGACATCACCAAACGCAGGCAGGCGGAGACCGCCCTGAAAGAGTACTCCGAGCGGCTGGAGGAGATGGTGGAGGAGCGCACCAGAAACCTCCGCGGTGCGCAGGAGCAACTGGTGCGCCAGGAGAAGCTGGCCACCTTGGGGCAACTGGCCGGCGGTGTGGCCCACGAGCTGCGTAACCCCCTGGGGGCCATCAGCAACGCCGCCTACTACCTCAACCTGGTCCTGGAAGAGC
>JBHHTZ010000652.1:0-2719 GCA_046753605.1 Anaerolineae bacterium | reverse complement strand
ACATTCTGTGCAACGCCGGCGGCGTCACCGTCTCGTATTTCGAGTGGGTTCAGGATCTGCAAGCCTTCTTCTGGTCTGAGGACCAGATCAATGATCAGCTCGCGCAGATCATGAAACGCAGCTTCGCCGACGTCCTGAGCATGTCACTTGAAAAAGAAGTGGACATGCGCACAGCAGCGTACATCCTGGCCATCAAGCGTGTCGCAGATGCCACCATGATCCGGGGCATCTACCCATAGGCAGTGTGAGGAGAGCTTCCGTACCAGCCTCTCGCCACAAGGGCCACACCGCAATGGGTGTGGCCCTTTGTCCTTTTGTTGATCACGGAGCACTGATCACTGCCCCGTGCATAACACTGATCACCCTTGGCCGTTATTAGATGAGTAGAAACCCTGGCGGAGGATCGGCTCTCCGAGCAGATCTTCCTACAGGGGGAGGAGGTCTCTGTGGCGACAGCGGAAGAGTGAGCCTTGGGCAGGGAGCTTGTCCGCTCGTCGATAGCACCAGAGACCTCCGAAGGCCGGCCTGTACCCCCCTGGGCCGGCCTCTTTTTTCGCCAATTGGAAGAAGTAACACACCGCTATGGCCCCCTCCCCCAGCCCCTCCCCCAAAATCTGGGGGAGGGGAGCCTCGTTCCCCCCTCTCCCAGGCTTGGGAGAGGGGGTAGGGGGGTGAGGGCTGATCATGCGCCGGTGCGCTCGTCCCCCAGCACGTCGTCCTGACCAACCAGCACAACTTCCACACCGGACTCGCGCTCCAGGGCAGCAGCAAAGTTCGAGACGGTGCCGGCATCGAACATGGCGGCGTCAGTTTCCTGAACTGGCCGGCCCATCACCAACACATCCACATCGTTCTCCTCCACATACAGGCGAATCTGCTCCCGAACTTCGCCCTCGCGCACAGCATAGCCGGCGGCCACGCCCTGCTGTTCCGCTTTGGCCTGCAGCGTCACCATGATGAACTCCCCCATCTCGTGCAGTTGCTGATAGACCACGCTGAGCGCCCCAAGCGTAGCATGGCGGAGAAACTCCGCATCGACGACGAACAAGAATGTCAGGTCAGCCTCACGTTCCTTGGCCAACCGAATGGCGCGATGGACAGCCGGCTGGCTGCCCTTGCCACCGCGCGCAGCGCACACAATGTGCGGACGTCTCGCCGGCTCAGATGTGTTCGCTATGAGTTCTTGATTCTCCACAAGTGCTCCTCCTCCTATTTCACGCCCAGGCACATGTTTAGCGTAGCTACCAGAAACCAGGTTTTTCGCTGGCTGAACACCCTCGGGGCAAGAGAAACGACTCAGCACTCGTCAATAACTTGATCAAGCGAGCGAAAAAACCTGGTTTCTATCGTGACACTAAACGTGTACACGCCCAGAAACAGGGCGCTTGGTTGAGCCGGCGAGAATTGTAGCACGAATCAGCCTTCTTGTCACTACACCACTCTGCGACAGTGAGCGCGGTTTCAACCGCCGGCCGGCTCAGTTGCGTTTGCCGAAGCATTGCGGCGGCGACTATACTTGACCCACGATGGCACATATCCTGCTGTTAGAGCCGTACTACGGCGGCTCGCACGCCCGCTTCGTCGAGGGATTCCGGCGACATACCCGTCACACGACCACGACGTGCACCCTGCCGGCCCGCTTCTGGAAGTGGCGCATGCACGGCGCCGCCGTCACCCTGGCCCGGCAAGTGGTCGATGCCGGCCTGCGTCCTGATGTGACCTTCGCATCGGATATGCTGGACCTCACCACCTTCCAGGCCCTGACACGGCGTCGCCTGGCGGATGTGCCGGCGGTGCTGTACGTGCACGAAAATCAGTTGACCTATCCGCCGCCCCCCGGAACCAAACGCGACCTGCACTACGGGTGGATCAACTACGCCTCGATGCTGGCCGCCGACAGAGTACTGTTCAACTCCCAGTTTCACCTCGACGAGTTTTTCGTTGAGCTACCCCGCCTGCTGAAGCACTTTCCCGACTTCAACAACCTGGAGACCATCGAAGAAGTGCGTGCCAGGAGCCAGGTTCTTCACCTGGGCGTCGATCTTTCGCGGCACGACGCTCATCGGGTCGAGGACAGATCGGGTCCGCCCATCATCCTGTGGAACCAGCGCTGGGAGTACGACAAGGCGCCGGCGACCTTCTTCGACGCCCTGTATCACCTGGCAGACGAGGGGCTGGACTTTCGGGTGATCCTGGCCGGCGAGAACTTTCGCAATGTCCCCGAAGAGTTCGAGGTAGCGCGCCGGCGGCTGGGCGAGCGAATCATCCACTACGGCTGGGAAGACGACCCGGCCGCCTACAGCCAGCTTCTGTGGCAGGCCGACATCGTTGTCAGCACCGCCATCCACGAGTTCTTCGGTCTGGCGACGGTGGAGGCTATCTACTGCGACTGCTACCCGATCCTGCCCAATCGCCTGGCCTACCCCGAACTCCTCCCGCCCGACACCCACCACCGCCATCTGTACGATGACCTCGCCGGCCTGCTGAACCGCCTGCGCTGGACCGTCACGCATCGCGACGAGCTGGGCCGGCACAGCCTCCGCCGGCCCATCTCCCGCTTCGATTGGCACGCCATGATCGGCAAGTACGACGCCGTGTTCGACGCCATCGCGTAACACCTTACGCTCCCCCCAGAGGAGTAAGCGTTCAGGGGGTAACGTCATCGGAGCATCCCGAGTAGCTGCGAACGACGTGAAGCAGCGTATCGAGGGGTGCGGGT
>JBHHTZ010000651.1:0-2720 GCA_046753605.1 Anaerolineae bacterium | reverse complement strand
CGGCCACCTGGCGCTCGGCGCGGTAGGAACTGCGCACCAGCGGGCCGGCCTCCACCCACCTGAAGCCGGCCGCATAGCCGGCCTCCTCCAACTGTTCGAACTCCTCCGGCGTGTAGTACCGCATGATCGGCAGATGCTTCTCCGATGGCCGCAGGTACTGGCCGATGGTCAGAATATCGCAGTCGTGGGCCACCAGGTCATCCATCACCTGCAAGACCTCGTCCCACTCCTCGCCCAGTCCGACCATCACCCCCGACTTGGTCAACACGGTTGGGTCCATCTCCCTGGCCCACTTGATGATTTGGAGCGACCGCTCGTACACTGCCTGGGGGCGGACCTTCAGGTAGAGTCGCGGCACCGTCTCGGTGTTGTGGTTCAGGATCTCCGGCTGCGCGTCCATCACAGTCTGCAAAGCTGCCCGATCCCCCTTGAAGTCGGGGATTAGCACCTCGACGGAGAGGCCCGGTGTCAGTTCTTTGCTGCGCCGAATGGTTCGCGCGAAGATGGCAGCGCCACCGTCGGGCAGTTCATCGCGGTTGACGCTGGTGATGACGGCGTGGTGCAGGTTCATGCGTTTGATCGCCTGAGCCACACGCTCCGGCTCCATCAGGTCGAGGAGTTCCGGCCGGCCCGTCGCGATGTTGCAGAAGCCGCAACTGCGGGTGCAGATGTCGCCGAGAATCAGGAAGGTTGCCGTGCCGTGCCCCCAGCACTCGCCGACGTTGGGGCAGTTGGCTTCCTCGCACACGGTGTGGAGTTCCTGCCGGCGCATCAGGTGTTTCAGGCCGGTGTAGCTTTCGCCCCACGGTGCGCGCACCTTCAGCCACGGTGGCCGGCGATGCCGAAAAGGCAACCCCTCTCCGTTGGAATCGTACTCCGCCTGCGCTACTTCTATTTCATTCAGACCAACAATACTCATGCGCTTGATCCTGTCATCTGTGGCCATACAACCATTCTCTGTGACTCTACGCCTATGGAACCCAGTAGGGGCGAGGCAGGTCGGATTGAAGGCTCATTTGCAAAGAAACATACTCTCCGCCCTGCCTCGCCCTACGACCAGTCCTGCAACAGTCGCACCAGGAGACGGACGCCGACGCCCGTGGCCCCTTTGGTGGTGTAGTCCTTAGCCTTGTCGGTCCAGCCTGTCGGGGCGATGTCCAGGTGCACCCACGGGTAGTCGCCGACGAAGTTGGACAGGAACGCCGCAGCGGTGCTGGCGCCACCGTATCGCCCCTCGCCCATGTTCTTCACGTCTGCGACGTAGCTCTTGACCTCTTCCTTGTGCTCATTGTACAGTGGCAGCGGCCACACCCGCTCCCCGGTCGCCTCGGCAGCGGCTTTCACGCGGCCGGCAAGCTCCTCATCGTTCGTGAACAGCCCGGTCGCGTAACGCCCCAGGGCAACCATGCAAGCGCCGGTCAAGGTCGCCAGGTCGATGACAGCATCGGGCTGAAAGCGCTGGGCGTAGGATAGACCATCAGACAGGATGAGCCGGCCTTCGGCATCGGTGTTGATCACCTCGATGGTCTTGCCGTTCAGGGCCGTCAGCACATCGCCCGGTTTGTCGGCCGAGCCGCCCGGCATGTTCTCCGTAGCCGGCGCCAGCCCGACGACGTGCAGCGGCAGGTCCAACTCGCCGATAGCCTGCATGGCTCCCAAAACCGCTGCGCCGCCCATCATGTCGAACTTCATGTCTTCCATGCCTTTGCTCGGCTTGATGGAAATGCCGCCGGTGTCGAAGGTCAGGCCCTTGCCGACCAGCACCACCGTGTCCAGGTCATCGTGGCCGGCGTTGTGCTCCAGGATGATGAAGCGCGCCGGCTCGTCCGATCCCTGCGCAACACCCAGCACGGCTCCCATGCCGAGTTCACGCATCTGATCCTCGTCGATAATCTCGCAGCGCAATCCGGTCTCGTTAGCAATGGTCTGGGCTGTCTCGGCCAGGTGGGTCGGCGTGGCCACGTTGCCGGGGCGATTTCCGAGATCGCGGGCCAGCAGTGCGGCTCTTGAAACGATCTCGCCGGCCTGCGCGCCCCGCCGAATGACATCGACCTTGTCGGCGCTGGCCTCCACGACGACCAGATCGGTCAGATCGGTTGTCTTGTTCTCCTCTTCGCCCGTTTTGAGTTCCTTGAACTTGTAAGTGGCGAGGATGGACCCTTCCACCGTGGCTTGAGCCGCCGCCTGCGGTTCCAGCCCGCCGATGCCGGCGCCGTGCACGATGGTCGCCAGGCGCTCGACGCCCAGTTCCGTGGCCCGCCTGGCCGCGGCCGCCGACGCCTTGCGGACCCCCTCCAAATCGAAGTCTTCTGACTTTCCAAGCCCGACGATGATCACACGCGGAGCCGGCATGGCCCCCCGCGAGTAGAGCACCGCCGTCTCGCCCAGCTTGCCCTTGACGTCGCCGCCGGCGATCAGGTCGGTGATGGCGCCTCCCAGCGCCCGATCCACCGCGCCCGTTGCTCCGCCCGGCTGCGTGACGCCTTTGAAGAGATTGACAACCACCGCGCCGGCGTCGATTTCCTGAATAAACCCTTGCTCAACCGTCACATTCATCAACAACTAACTCCCTCCCGTACAGTGATCAGTAATCAGTAAACAGTGATCAGTGATCAGTAATCAGATTCCGACTACACGTTACTGCTTACTGTTCACTGATTACTGTTTACTGATCACTGTTTACTGATCACTGGTTACTGTTCACTGATCACTGTTTACTG
>JBHHTZ010000650.1:0-2723 GCA_046753605.1 Anaerolineae bacterium | reverse complement strand
CCGCGCGAGTGGAGCGCATCCAGGACACCCTCCAGATTCCCAACGATGGCGACGAACAGCGGCCCCACAAGGGAAAACGAAAGGGAACTAAGGGGAACTCGGAGGGACTCGGAGGAACTCGGAGGAACTGAACCACGTGGGTTAGATTCCCCTGAGTTCCCCTGAGTTCCCCTGAGTTCCCCTGAGTTCCCCTGAGTTCCCCTCCTCCAACCTTCAATCAGGTTATACGTCAGACTATACGCCCCCGTAAGCGTCAGCGCAAACAGCACGGCGATCATCAGGTTGAAGGCCACTGCCGGCGCAACGCCGGAAAGCCTGGTCAGCACGGCCGCGATCAGATAGCCGAAGTAGTAGTAGCTGATGGTGTAGCCGGCCAGCCAGGGGTCGTGGGGCGGGAAGGTTTCGCTGCGCAGGATGGCATTGAGAAACGCCAACTCCATGGGCTTTTCGGTGTGATCCAGTTGCGGATTGTAGGCGCGATAGACGGCCCACGCCGCAAACCCGACCAAGAAGAGCAGCTCAGTGGCGACGATCACGCGCCGGTTGTGACGCAGAAAGGCGCGAAACTCAGCCTGCTGCTGTGCGACCAGGTAGGCCGCGCCGGCCGCAACCAGCAGCATTACGAACACGATGCCGATCCGCGTGTTGCGCAGGAACCGAAAGCTGACCAGCACCCAGAGGCCGTAGCCCGTCAGCAATAGCCCCAGCGGCTTGGCCAGCGCATAGCCGCGATCCGGCAGCCATCGGAACAGCCGGAAGGCAATGGGCAGGGTGATCAGCCCCAGGATCTCCAGGATCAGGTACCAGGTGAGAAAGGCGCTCATTCTTCTACCCGCAGCGACGATGCGAATGCAAAGAGTTCCTCTGCACTCACGTTGCGCGCCTCGACTTCGAGCAGGATGCCATCCTGCTGCCAGATGAGGGTGAGCGTGTCCTTCGCCCGGTTAGTCTCGACCAAAATCGCGCGCCGGCCATCCACCGTTACCTCGCGCGCCGAAGTAGACGTCTCGTCCATGCGACTTAACGAATCAACGGTCAGATTGTCTCCCAAGCGGATGAAATACTCGATGATTTCCAGCGAACTGCCGGAAGTGGACTTGTAGGTGAGCGCGATATTCAGCGGCACTCTGGCCGGCAAGTCCGGGTAATACACTGCTATCACATCCGTCAACGACCAATCAGCCGGCAGGCTCCGAGGCACGAGAATAGGCACGGGGGCCACCTGCCGGGCCGCCTCCAGGCTGTCAAGAGGCTGCTCAATCCGAGGCGTCACGATGCGGTGCGCCTCAGCCGGCGTTGCTGTCGCCACGTTGATGCCCACTTCCACCGATTCGAGATGGAACATGGCTGCCAGGCGCGCCAGCGCCGTCTGACCCGGAACAGTGAGCACAAACGTCAGGACAACCAGCATCATGAGTACCGCCAGCGAAAGGGCACGAATGCGGAAGGTCGGCACAGGAAGCGCGAAGCGCCGGCGAATTGGCGGGCGCAAGGGAGCCAGGGCACGTCGCCCGAAGGCCGGATCGACGTCTGGCAGGAGGTCGGGGAGCCGGCTGAGTCTCTCCGCCGCAGCTAGCAGCGGATCCGCCAGGTCAACCGGCTGGCCGGCCAGCATGCGGTCAACCTGCGCCGACAACTGCTGAGCCGCTCGCACTACCTCAGCATCGCTCATGCTGCCATCTAACTCGCCGAAATGATGTCCGTTTTCACCCATCTCACTCTTCAAACACCTCGTTGGGCGAGGTCTCCCGACCAACGCCCTGTGCGGCTGCGGTCAGGAGACCTTGCCGAACGGGGTAGACTGATCACTGATCACTGATCACTGCCCGGCGTAGCTTACCCAATGCCCGATACAGAACCACAGCCACGTTGCTCTCACTCAGCCCCATGAGCGGCGCGATCTCCCGATTCTTCAAACCGCCGATGAACTTCAAGCGAATGATCTCCCGCTCGCGCTCAGATAGAATCCGCAGGCCGGCCAGGATTTCCTGCAACTCCACAGCCTCGATCGCACGACCTTCAGGCGACGGCGCAGGATCCAGCATGTCAGCAACATTATCCAATGACGTCGCTTCCCGGTGATCGCGGTAGTGCTGAGCTACCACATTGCGCGCAATGGTGAAGATCCAGCCGCCGAAGGCCTCCTCGGAGCGCAGCGAGTCGATGCCGGCGAAGGCTCGCTCGAACGTCGTCGCCGTCAGATCCTGAGCCAGTGCCTCGTCGCCCACCCGCAGCCGCATGTAGTTCAGGATGCGCGGTAGGTAAGCGCGATACTTCTCGGCAAAACCGCCGTTTCCAGCCATAAATAGAGATGCAGAAGTTCAGAAAGTATTACAGCCTCGAATTGGGCAACCTGGCCGTGAAACGCAAAACGTGAAACGTGAGGACTAGTTCACGTTTCACGTTTCACGAATGCGCCGGCCCCTCTAAGGCCGTCACGTGGTAGATCGTCACTTTCGGATTCTCGTACACTACTTCGAGCAGGCCAAGCTCCCGCATGTCCTCGAATTTCTGGATGGCCGGCTCCGAGTACCAGGCTCGCTCCAGTTGGCCGACGTAGATGTAGGAGACATCTAGCTCATGGATAATATCCAGCGCTTGCTCGACGTCATTTGTGCGGAAGAGAGCATCCGCCTTGGATGCACGCGGGCCTACCTGGAAGTCGTATCGCTGCTCACTCTGGTGGAACCCGATGAGCGCCGGCAAGCCCGTGTAGCTGGCCA
>JBHHTZ010000649.1:0-2725 GCA_046753605.1 Anaerolineae bacterium | reverse complement strand
CATCATTGACAATTGACAATTAGAAAGGAGTCTCGCATGAGTTCCCAGAACGGACACAAACCCAAATACCCCGGCATTCGCACGACGGTCAATGGCAACGACGCGGTCGTGTTGGTAGAGACGGCAGCCAGCGAAGCCGCCGGCGCATACCCCATCACCCCCTCCACGGCGATGGGCGAAGGCTGGGCCGCGGCTGTCGCGCGTGGCAAGCTCAACGCCTTCGGCAACCCGCTGATCTTTGTCGAGCCGGAAGGGGAGCACGCCGCCGCCGGCATGACGGCCGGCATGTCCATGGTCGGCCTGCGCTCGGTGAACTTCAGCTCGGGCCAGGGCCTGGCCTACATGCACGAGTCGCTGTACGCAGCCGCCGGCAAGCGCCTGACCTACGTCCTCAACGTTGCGTCCCGAGCCATGACCAAGCACACGTTGAACGTTCACGCCGGCCACGACGACTACCACGCCGTGGACGACACCGGCTTCTTCCAGGTCTTCGGCAAGAACGCCCAGCAGGCCGCTGACCTGTGTCTCATCGCCCACAAGATCGCCGAACTCTCGCTGACGCCCGGCATCAATGCCCAGGATGGCTTTCTGACCAGCCACGTGTTGGAGGCCGTCAATATCCCAGAGCCGGAGCTGATCGCCGAGTTCCTGGGCAGCCCGGACGACATCATCGAGTGCCCGACGCCGGCCCAGCGTGTGGTGTTTGGCCCGACCCGCCGGCGCATCCCCGAGCTGTGGGACGTAGACAACCCGGCCGAAATCGGCGTAGTCCAGAACCAGGACAGCTACGCCCAGGGTGTAGCAGCTCAGCGCCCGTTCTACTTCGACCACATCCGGCCGATTGCCCGCCAGGTACTTGACGAATATGCCGAACTGACGGGCCGGCGCTACGACTTCATCGAGGGCTACCGGCTGGAAGACGCTGAGTATGTCATCGCCGGAATGGGCTCCATGGTGGGGAATGCCGAAGCGGCCGTCGACTATCTGCGCGAGACGCGGGGCCTGAAGGTCGGTGTTCTGAACGTGACTTTCTATCGCCCCTTCCCTGGACCGGAGATTGCCTCCGCCCTCATGGGTAAGAAGGGCGTAGCGGTACTGGAGCGCGTCGATCAGCCACTGGCTGAGGACCTGCCCCTGGTGCGGGAGATACGGGCCGCTCTGGACAAGGCGGTGGAGAATGGCCGGGTGGCAGCGGGTCGCAAGGCCGGCGACTACCAGTTGCCCTATCCCGAATACCCGGAAATCCGCAGCCTGAAACAGCGGCCGCCCCTCTACTCCGGCAGCTATGGCATGGGCAGCCGCGACCTGCAGCCCGAACAGATCATCGGCGCGGTGGAGAACATGCTCCCGGACGGCCCGCAGCGCCGGCTATTCTACCTGGGCTTCGATTTCGTGGACGAGGACACGCCCTACCAGTCGCAGCGTCAGCTCCAGGAGGAACTGCTGCGCGACTATCCCCACCTGCGCGAACTGAGCATCAAGGGATCGGAGAACCCGAATTTGCTGCCCGAAGGTGCAGTGGCCGTGCGGATGCACTCAATTGGCGGCTGGGGAGCCATCACTACCGGTTTGAACCTGACCAGCACCATCTATGACTTGCTGGGTGTGCATGTGAAGGCTAACCCTAAGTACGGCTCCGAGAAGAAGGGCCAGCCCACCGCCTTCTACGCCGCCTTCGCCCCCGAACGTATCCGCGTGAACTGTGAGCTGAAGACGGTGGACGTGGTAATATCGCCCGATCCCAACGTATTCAAGCACTCCAACCCGTTGGCCGGCTTGAAAGAGGGAGGTGTCTTCATCTGGCAGAGCAGCGAGACGGACCCCCAGCGTGTGTGGCAGTCGATTCCGGCCTACGCACAGCGGGAAATCAAGAAGAAGGATTATCAGATCTACTACCTGGACGCCTTCAAGGTTGCGCGCGAGGAGGCGACGGACCCGGGCTTGCAGCTCCGGATGCAGGGCAACGTGTTCCAGGGAGCCTTCTTCCGGGCCGCACCATTGCTGGAGCAGCATGGCCTGGAGCGCGACACGCTCATGGAGGCCATCCACGCTCAGCTTCAGCGGAAATTCGGCTCCAAGGGCGCCCAGGTGGTGGAAGACAATCTGCGAATCGTGAAGCGCGGCTTTGAGGAGGTCTTTCACCTGGATTGCAGTGCTTTCGACATCACGCAACCGGACGGCCGGCGCCAGACTCGCCCGCTGCCCCTGTTCGCTCTGCCGTCGCCTGATGGTCAGACGCCCATCACCGCCGGCGACCGATTCTGGGAACAGACGGGCTCGTTGTATGCCAATGGGCAGGGCAACGATGTGCTGGCTGACCCCTTCATCGCTCACAGCGTCATCCCGGCAGCAACCAGCGTGTTCCGTGATATGACCAGCATCCGGCTGGAGTACCCGGAGTTCATCCTGGAGAACTGCACCGGCTGCGCCAAGTGCTGGACGATATGTCCCGACATGGCCATTCCTGGCCTGGTGGTGACCGTTCGCTCCCTGCTCCAGAAAGCCGTCGACCGCATACCGCACAACGGGGCGGCCCCCAAGATGGCGGAACTCATCGACGATCTGGAGGCGCGGTGCCGTGCGCTGCTGAAAGAGGCCGACAAGAAGGACAGCGCGCTGGAGTACCACGGAATGGCCGGCATCGTGGATCTGGCCTTCAACGACGTTGTAGCAGACATCGACGACCCGGCGCGAGTCCAGACACTGCGAGCTGAGTTGCCAACCC
>JBHHTZ010000648.1:0-2725 GCA_046753605.1 Anaerolineae bacterium | reverse complement strand
GCCCCTCCCCCAACCCTTCGACAAGCTCAGGACGTCGCTCTGGGGGAGGGGAGCTAAGTTCCCCCCTCTCCCAGGGGTTGGGAGAGGGGGGTTAGGGGGGTGAGGGCCGGCCAGCAACGTAATCTAACAATGTCGAGGCAGTAACGCCCGAAGAATGATTATGACCCATGAGGTGGCGATGTAGCATGAGCAGTACCGGGAAGGCACTCCGATATGTGGCCTGTGTAGTTATCAGCCTGGCGTTGGCGTGGGGGGCAGCGGCTGAAGTGGCGCATACTCAGACAGCACAAGTGGGATGGGACCTGCACGTGGCCAACATGCACGAGTTGTATGGTGTCGATTTTCTCCTCACGTACGATGCGTCGGCCGTCGAGGTGATCGACGCAGATCTCGACCGGCCGGGCGTGCAGATCGAGCCAGGCCCGCTGTTCACCGGGCAGCCGTATTTCGTGGCCTACAACCGGGCCACGGTCGATCACAGGACCGGTGTCGGCACTGTCTCGTTTGTGGCCACACTGCTCAACCCGGCTCAGCCGATCAACGGCGACGGGGTTATTGCCTCGGTCCGCTACCGCGTGCTCGAATCCTCAGTTCCCCCTGAAGCGCTATTTACGATTGAAGAAGTCCAACTGGTGAGTCAGGGAGGCCGGAGGATGTTGGTGGAGTGGGAGGGCAGCGTGATCCGTCAGGTCTTTCGGGTCTATCTGCCGCTGCTGGACGCGTATCCGTTCATCGCACCGCCGGAAACTGGAGCAGTTGCGCCGCGGTGGGCTGGTCACGGGCCGGCGCAGGTTGTGGTACAATGTGGCCGGCATCGAAATGGCGCTCACCCTGGACCTGTTGCTACGGGAGATACCCAGGGCGCTGGACACCTGCAGCGATGTCAGGGAGCAGTCAACATGTGCGGGTGGGACACCCTGAAGCACGAAAATGATAGATGGCTTGTTGGCTTGCAAAGAACCTCAAGGCAGCCTGGCAACGATTGGCTGAATGGGTCAAGGCCCAAATAGGAGGGCAGTGAAGAGGGAAAGACAAGTCCCGACTGTTTGCGAACTGGTTACGCTTGGCCTGCAATGGCGCACAACGCCTGACAACCGCCATATCAACGGGGTGAGTTACGCCCACGCGCGGTTTGCATGGGCCGCTGAGCGGCCAGCGGCAAGCTTGCGGCGCACCCGGTGGAGGGCACGCAGATTATTGATGGGGACGTAGATCAGGGTGTTTTGGTTGGCAATGGCCTGGCCGTTGCGGATTCTCGGGCGCTCGATCCTCAGCGCATCCCGCCACCCAGCCACCTGTCCCACTGCCATCCGTAGGCTAGCCGTACCCCATCCGTCAGGTTCACCCTCCCCCCCGGTTGAACGAAACGCGCCCCCCCGCCGTTATTACTGGTAGAGCTTTTCCATGTCCCGTGGTCCACTGCCCACTAACCACTAACCACTGACCACTACCGCAAGGGGGTTCACGTCATGCGCCAACAAAAGCTTGTGGCCGCCGCACTGCTTCTCGCGTCCCTGTTCCTGCTGCACACCTTCTCTGCCCTGCAAGCGCAACCCGATCCGATTCTATCTGTCTCGCCGCGCCCGGACGCCCGCGACGTCTGGCCCGGCAGCGCCATCCGCGTCGAGTTCAGCCGGCCCATGAACCGCGACAGCCTCGAATCCCACTTCAGCATGGAGCCGATGCCGGCCGGCAGCTTCGTGTGGACCGCGCCGGAAGGGCGTGACACCGTCGAATTCCAGCCCGCCGACATCCTCATCGCCACCACCACCTACCGCGTCACCCTCCACGCCGGCCTCCAGGACGCCACCGGCCAGGTTGTGCTGGATGAGGACTACACCTGGTCCTTCACCACCCGTCCGGCCTACGACGCCATCAACTTCGGGTATGGCGCGCCGGTCCAACTGGTGGATCCCGCCGGCCGCAACGCCGTCGAGTTCTGGCCCGGCTACCCCCGAATCACCATTAACTTCGCGCTGTACGCCCTGGAGCCGGCCGATTTCACCCGCCGCTATGCCGCCCTGGAACCCTACAACCGCGAACCCATCGACACCGGCGGGCTGCCGCAGGTTGCCGTCTGGAGCCAGACCTACGGCGGCCAAAACACCGAACTGCGCACCGCCGTCATCCCGGCAGAGGTGTCATCGGGCATCTACGTGCTCACCGCCGGCCACCCCTACGCCGGCCAGGACCAGATGTTCGTCATCCTCAGCCGGCGCGTCCTGACCGTGAAGCGGGGCGGCCATGACCAGGTGGTGGTCTGGGCCAGTCAACTCCAGGCGCAGACGGCCACCGCCGGCATGGAGGTCACGTTGTACGATGACCAGGGCACGAGCGTTGGCCAGGGAACGACCGACAACGACGGGGTGGTGGAGCTAAATGCTGCCGGCCAGCCGCTCATGGCTGTCGGCCAGGCGGGCGGCGAGACGACGGTGGCCGGCCTGGATGGCGCTTGGCGGAGCGATGGGCGCTACTGGTACTGGTGGTGGGGTGGCTGGAACGGCTTCGCCTCCGACCGCTACCGCGTCTACCTCTACACCGACCGGCCTATCTACCGGCCCGGCCACACCGTGCACTACGCCGGCATCCTGCGGAACGACCTGGACGGCGCGTACACCCCCGTCGAGACCGGCGCTGCAGTCACCGCCACCCTGCGCGATAGCCGGAACAACGTCGTAGCGACTCAGGCGCTCACCGCTGACGACTTCGGCGCCGTGAACGGCGA
>JBHHTZ010000647.1:0-2729 GCA_046753605.1 Anaerolineae bacterium | reverse complement strand
TGATTCCAGTTCAAACGCGTCTGTGGATGTCAATGCGATGCCAATCCGATTGCCCTGAACGACAACGTCCTTGATCACGATCCCACGGTGCTGTGTCGATCCATCCGTGGCGATCCCGACGTCCAGCATATTCCGAATCTCAAACCCCTGGAGAATGATGAAGCTCTGGCCGTCGGAAACCGTGATTCCGTTCACGTCGTCAGCGCTCCCCTGGCCGTCGATGACGACGGCTTCAAACCCGTCGTCCGTGGGATAAGCGGAAAGCGTAATCGGCGCGCCCTCCTCGCCGGATTGGTTGAATCGAAGGTTGGATTCTTCGTACAAGCCGGCGCGAACATATGCGACATCGCCCGGCTCAACCACACTCATCGCTTGACCGATGGTCTTTAACGGGCCGCTTCCGGTCTCTGAATCCCAGTTCGGAGATAATCCGTCGTTCGTATCGCTTGCGTTCGGATCCTGAACGTTTACGTAATACGTCTTTGGTTCCACCGGCCCTCTCCAACCTGCGAAAGCACTGCTACGGCCTACGGATAGGAGCGAGAGCAAAATCAGTAACATCATCTTCTTCATTATTGACCTCCTTTTTTCGGGTCTACGCACATTTGTGAGATGATAAGCCGGTTTGTTGGGACTGCCCCCCTCAATCCCCCCCAAAGGGGGGGAAGCTTTCCTGTCCTCCCCCCTCTGGGGGGAGTTAGAGGGGGGCCATGAGCGTTGTCCCCACCGGGTCTTTCGCCACCCCACTAATCTCTGCGTTGAGCCCTTTCTTCAAGGGTCGATAGCCCAGAGGGCGCCTTCAACGTACGCCTCCTCGAATTCTGGCTGGAAGGTTCCCGCCGCGCGTTGACTGTGGAACTGAAATCCAGCCGGAGGGGAAGGAATCTGACCGTGACACTCGTGAATGGGAACTCCGGAGTGCGTAGACAAGTCAATGTTGCCCATCACGGTCCAGTCTTCAACCCCATCCACAGCAAAACCGTACCGCATGTTGTCCCCCATCAGCGTGTTGCCGGTGACGGAGCCGCCTCGCAGAACAGGGTCTGGCGGCAAATCTGGCTCGTTGGGGTCGAGGCAACCCCAAACCCGCTCCCCTATGGCAACTCCAATCTTGATGTGTTGGCCGGCGGCATCGATGGTGTTACCGGTCACGCGAACACCCGTGTAGTCCCCCTCAAAGGGGTTGTAGGCCACCATGTGGATGCCCCCAAGCAGGACTCTCGTTTCGGCCCGGATCGTGTTGTTCTCGATGAGGGAACCTGGCGCACCAAAGATGACGATCGCGCCATCCGTAGCGTCAGTGATCGTGTTGTCTGTAACCACGCTGTTTCGGCAGGCCAGGGAGATCCCATCGGCCCAGGTACCGTCGGGCTGGCCGGCAGGACCAAAATCGTTGTGCCTTATTTGAACGCCTGAACAGCTCAGGCCAGGACCTTCAAAGACGTGGAGAATCGACCACCATGTCGGCTCATAAGCCTTCACCCATTCGATGACTTGACCCGATACAGCGCCGCCGGCCTGAATCAAGGCCTCGCCACCGTCTGCCGGCCCCAGGTGGGGGCGATTCCCATCCACGATGACATGACTGAGTACCGCATCCGATCTGTCCTCAAGATTGACCGCAACCGTCACGCTTTGGTCAACCACCCGCAACAGCGCCCTCGACGAACCGGTTGGGAAGCCTTCTGTATAGACTGCCTGTTTGTCGTGCGTAAAGACGACCGGACCGGTAAGCTCAAAAACAGCATTCTGACACAGGATGGCTGCCGAGCCAACATCAGTGAGAGCATTGTTGATGCTGTTCTGATCCCCGGATGGGATGCAAGACTGGGCCGGGCAGGTGCTGCCCAGCGCCGCCACCACGCTCATGATATCGATTGCGTCAACACGCTGGTTGCGGTCGAGATCAAAGCGCGGATCCCATCCTTCGTCGCCGCTCTGCTCGCCCCAATGGCCGGCGATGGCCAGGATGTCCTCCACGCCCACTCCCACCGGATCCACGAAGTCGGGGCAGGGGGGGATGACAGCCGGCGTACCATACCAGGGGTAATAGAAAACCCCCACGCGATAAGAAGGATCAGGGTCAACGACGGGGGATAACGTAACGCCAGTGGACAGCCCACTGGTACTCGCAGACATGACCGATGACGCCAATGTCGGCCAGGTTGCGGCTGCTCCGAGTACGAGGTTACATACCAGCATCAAGAGCAGTGGGGCCAGAACTGCGAACCTTCGATGTTTCATGGGATACCTACCACCTGTGTTGTTATGCCAATGGCCTGCTGAGAGGCCATGATTCTTTCGACGAAGCCGGCCATCACCTGCCGAATGAGATCGGAGATGAGGTCTACGATGTATCCTTATTCTACGCCGAACAGCATTTTGTTGCTTGGTGGGAAATGGGCGCGACGGGGGCGGCAGGGGGGTGCGAAGGGGGCGTGAAGGGGGCGGTTTTTGGGCGACCATTTCGGCGATTGCCGGCTGCATGACCTCCACCGGTCGGGGCCTGATGGTCACCGTCGCCCGTTCGAGAGTTCAGTTGCTCTTTTGACTTCTGCTGGGGGCAGGGTACAATTATCTGAGGTGAGACGCTCCTCTGTCAGAGCTTGCCCGGGAGGATGGATGAGTATTTGCCAATTCCCAACCTCAATGCAGCGCAGGTGAGTAGCCACCTGCTGGAGAACCCATGTCAATCCTATACCTGACCCCAGCTTCAATCGGTTATCTGA
>JBHHTZ010000646.1:0-2738 GCA_046753605.1 Anaerolineae bacterium | reverse complement strand
CTGGCCGCGCTGGCAGCGCATCGCAGCGGCCGTCGAAGACCTGGGGTTCGCCGGCCTCTACCGGTCCGACCACTACACCAACATGAACCCACCCGACCTGGACTCGCTGGAACTGTGGGTCTCGCTGACCTGGCTGGCCGATCACACAGAGCGCATCGAGTTCGGTCCTCTGGTCTCGCCCGTCTCTTTTCGGCGCCCCACCATGACGGCGCGGATGGCTGCTGCGGTGGATGACTTGTCGGGTGGTCGCCTGATGCTGGGGCTGGGGGCCGGCTGGCAGGAGCGGGAGCATCGCAACTACGGTTGGGATTTGCTGGATATACCCCAGCGCTTTGACCGCTTCGAGGAAGGTCTGGAGGTCATCACGCGCCTGCTCAGAAGTGATGAACCCGTCAGTTTCGGCGGCAGGTATTACCGGCTGAACGACGCGATTCTGCTGCCCAGGCCGCAGCGCCCGGGTGGCCCGCCCATCCTCGTCGGCGGCAACGGCCCCAGGCGAACGCTGCCCCTGGTAGCTCGCTATGCCGACGAATGGAACGCCGGCTTCGTCCCAGCGAGCAGATTCGCCGAACTCAACGCCCGGCTGGACGAGCTGCTGCTGGCCCATGGCCGGCAGCCGGCCAATGTACGCCGCTCCCTGATGACAGGCCTCATCTTTGGCCGCGACGACGCCGAGGTCAGGCACAAGCTGGACGTGCGCGGACGCACAGCCGACGATCTACGCGCTCGCGGCGTGATCGTTGGCACCGGAGCCGAGGTGGTGGAGCAGTTGGGGCAGTTGGCCGAGGCCGGCGTCCAGCGCGTTATGTTGCAGTGGCTCGACCTGGACGATCTGGATGGGCTAGAGGCAATGGCCCAGACCGTGTTGCCGCAACTTTAGCTGGGGGGATTCCAGAACCACAAATGACTCGATCACTACAACTGACCGGATTCGCCCCAGCTTTCCAGCAGCTTTTGGTACTCGGGGTCTTCGTACCGCCTCACTGAGAAGGCCGGCGCGTAGTGCGGCAACTCCCCGCCCGTGAGGTGTGCCGCCAGCAATTCGCCCGAGGCGCAGGCCGCCATCTCGCCAAAGCCCGACAGCGCACCGATCACGTAGGCGCCCTCAACCGGTAGTGGCCCGACCAGGGGGCGATTCTCTTGCGTTTTGGTGTAGTAACCGCCGTCCACCGCCGGCCTGGGCGCCCGCTCAAAATAGGCCGATAACCCGGGAATCATGACAGACAGCCCGCGCAGCGCAATCTCGGGATAGAGCGGATCCATCGCGAAAGGAAAGACGGGCTCAACCGGCTCGACGGCATAGGTCCACAGGATCAGCAGAACTGTGCTATCGGGGCCGCCTTCGGGGCGTGCGTGAACGCCGGCCGGCAACGTGTCCAGCAGCCAACGCGTTTCCTCGGACTCGGCCAGCATGGCGCGCTCCTCCTCCGACCAGGGCAGGTCTGTCGGATCGGTCCAGATGAGCAAGGGCGCATCGCGCGCCACGACGCCCAGGTGATCACTGAAAGCAATCTTGGTGTGCAATTCGCAGAACACCGGCAGCTCCACTCCGACCATGCGCCCGACATCCTTCAGGAACGGGCCGGCTGCATTGACGAAGTTGCGGGTTGAGATGACAGCCGGCGCGCCAGGACCGCTCAATCGAACCGCCTGCACCCGACCGCCGGCCACGTCCACGCCTTCCACGCGAGCATTGACGAATCGCACCCCGTGCTCCCGCGCCCGCTCCAACAGGTACATCCCCAACTGCTGCGCGCTGAACCAGCCGGCACGCCGCACGTGAACCACCGCCACGGTACGCTCCGACAAATACGGGAAATGCTCTCGAATCAACAGCGGGTCGAGGATCAGGTCTGAGCCGGTGGGCACACCCTCAAAGCCTTGAGGTGGAGCCGGCACGTACTCTGGGTCGCCGGCCTGGCCGGTGTGGAAACGGAGCGGGCCGGCGCCCAGTTCGGCAGCCTCGCGGCCCGTCCGCTCGAACTCCGCGATTCGAGCCGGATCGGCGGTGGCGAAAAGGTAGCCCCGTCGGTTAAGGTGAAAGCGGTTGTCGCTTTCGTAGGCCAATTCCTCCAGAATGTCGATACTGCGGTTCATCAGGCTGACCATCGCGTCGCCCGGGCCAGGCCACCAGTTGCGATAGCACTCGGTGGACTTGTCGCTGGTCAGCGAGAGCGGCGCGCGCTCATCGACCAGCACCACGTTCTCGACGCCATGTCGGACGGCCAGGTGGTAGGCGGCGGAAACGCCGGCGATGCCGGCGCCGCAGATGAGAACATCAGCCGTGGAATAGGCCATACGTCTTCTCCTCCCATGCGTACTCGTAGCTGGGAACAGTATAGCACCAGCGAGCAACACAGACAAACGCGAAACGAACGCGCCCAGCCTAACGACAGCGTGAGTAATACTGCGCGAGTCGCGAGTTGCAACTGTACGTGGTCCAGATATAATCTATATTCGGCATAACATAAAGTGAATCCGCAGCAGCGGATGCGCACCTTGACAATTCAGAGAAGTCGGCTACCTTATTGGGTATGGAACAATGACGATCCTGCCCAACAAGGAGCCGACGGATGGATACTACCACAGATACCCAAAAAGGTAACGCTCTTCGTCACCTGTGTGTGAAGCACCTTGACAACTGAGAACAAGAACGGCTAAGCTTTGGGCAAAGCCTCAGCGAGCGGAAACGGGGTCCGGGGTCGCAGGCCCGACCATCACCGCCGGTCGAGGTGGAA
>JBHHTZ010000645.1:0-2739 GCA_046753605.1 Anaerolineae bacterium | reverse complement strand
ATCGATGACCTTGTTGATACCCTGTCACACATCAGTGAACAGTAACCAGTAATCACTAACCACTGACCACTAACCACTGACCACTAACCACTAACCACTAACCACTGACCACTAACCACTAACCCCACGGTCCTCAAGGTCAAACACGACCTTGATGGACTCGCGAGACTTGTCGGTGGCCGTCTCAATCGCCTTGTGGTAGTCTGCCAGGGGGAAGCGGTGGGTGATCAGCCCCTCGGCGGTGAGCTTACCTTCGCCGAACCAGCGCGCGGTCAGCTCGAAGGTGGACACGTGCTCGCCCTTCCAGCTTTCAGCGCCGTTGGCCATGCTCCCCAGGAGGTCCACCTCATAGTACCACACCGGCGTCAGGTCCAGGCGCAGCCGGTTCAGATCGACTCCCACGACGACGACGGCGCCGCCGGCCCGCGTCCAGCGCAGCGCATCCTCCACGGTTCGGGCGCTGCCGACGCAATCGTAGACCACATCAAAGCCGCCGACCAGCATCTGGTTGCCCAACATCCCCTTGTAGCGCCGGGCGCCGGTCAGCCGGGCGATCATGCTGTACGCGTCGAACTTGCCGGTCAGGACGTGATCGGCGCCCAGCCGGCGCGCGGCCACAGCCTGATGGGGATGACGGGCGATGGCGGTGATCTCGGCCTCGGGGGCCACCGCGCGGGCGGCTTGCAGCGTCAGCAGACCGATGATGCCGCAGCCGAGGACCAGCGCGCGCTGGCCGGGCGCCGGTGGCCGGCGCAGCACCGCGTGGACGCCCACCGCCGCCGGCTCCAACAGCACGGCCTCCTCGTCGCTCAGCACGTCGGGCACGCGGAACAGGTGTGCCTGGTGGGCCAGGAAACCCTCGCCCCACCCCCCGCCGGCGGGTTCGCTGTCGCATTCCGGCGCGTTCTCGCACAGATAGGCGTTTCCTGCGGCGCAGTAGCGGCAGGGTGGATCAATGCCCTCGCTCAGGCAGCAGCCGAGGTTGTATTGCAGCGCGACGCGGTCCTCCACGGCCAGCTTTGTCACTTCAGGCCCAATCTCGGCCACACGCCCCACGATCTCGTGGCCGAGATAGATTCGGTCGGTGCTGGGCAGCGCCGCCGGCGCAATCCGCAGGTCCACATCGGCGTACACCAGGTGCAGATCGCTGCCACAGATGCCGGCCAGTTGGTTCTCGACCCGCACCCACTTCGGGCCGGGCAGCCGGCCATCGACCCGGCCCAGTTTCAGGGGGGATAGCCGGCTGAAGTAGATGTCGCTGCGAACCGGCGCTAGCGCTTTGATGAGGGCGATGCGCGGGATGTTTTTTTCAACATAAATCGTTTGCATGTGATTGCTACTCCTCGTATGACTTGGAACCCGCCCAACAAGCGTCGTAGTGACGACTTATGATGATTAAGGAAATAAACCGGTAACGGCCCGCCGCCCACGATGTCATTCCGAACGGAGCGCCAGCGGAGTGAGGAATCCCTGAGACCGCGCTCGGACAAAGGGACTGCATTGGAGAAACGGCCCCTTCTCTTCCGCACATCGGTTGACGCATTCGCCAGCGGAAGTCGCCTTTTCTTGCAAGGTTCCAGGGATTCCTCACTCCGCTAGCGCTCCGTTCGGAATGACATGGGCTGGCGGGCCGTTACCGATTTATTCTATCGGAAACAACTGATGAAGTTTGACAACATATTTTCTCAAGGTTCATAAGTCGTTGCTACGGCCCTCGTGAGAGGGCTTGTGCGCTGCCCGATTATAATTCAAACCGCTTACGTTGACAATGTCAGAATGCCAGAATGTGATATGGGAAACCTGAATCAGATGCATACCACGTCTTAGCCAGTTCTGAACATCTCCATGGTATATTACCGTCAGCCAACGAACGAACTCGCTACCTGCTACGGAAAGTGCGTTGAAACGCACCGGGACCGCCTGCAGTGCGGGCGGCATGAGCAGTCGCGAACGTTCACACAACATACATGGAGGTGTAAGAAATGAAGCAGTTGAAGTACGTCCTGGCCATGATGCTGGCTGTCGCTCTGTTGGGAGCCGCGGCTATCAGCGTTGCGGCTCAGGAGGACGCTCCCCCGCCGCGAGAACACAGACCGCGCGGGGTGGCCGGCGAAGTCACAGCCACGGGAGACAGCAGTCTGACAATCACCGCTGTCACACGCGAAGAGGAAACCGTCGAGATCGTGGTCAACGTGAGCGATGAGACCGTCGTCATCCTGATGGAGACCCAGACCGCAGGTAGCCTCAACGACATCGAGGTCGGGGACCACGTGAAGGTGGGCGGCCCGCGCAACGAGGATGGTTCAGTAGACGCGCGCCACGTGGTCGTCGCTCCGGACGGCGAGAGGATGGGCGGCCGCGTTACAGCGGTTGACGGGCAGACCATTTCGGTGGAGAACCGCGCGGGCGAAGGCACGATCGTCGCCAACGCCAATACCATCTTCTGGATAGGCCGTGAGGAGCAGGGCAGCCTGGCCGATGTCGCCGCAGGCAAGTCTGTCGAGGCATTTGGAGAGCTGCAGGACGATGGCTCGCTGTCAGCCAGTGTGGTGTTTGTCAGGGAGAGACCGCCACACGGGCCAGGTGGTCCGGGCGGCCCTCGCCCCGGCGCACGTGACCAGGGCAAATGCCGGCCAGACAAGGCCGGCAAGTGAGCATGAGGTCCGAAGGGGCTGACCAGCCCCGTCGGACCGTCTCTTCGAGTGTCTACAGTCGAGTTTCCCAGGCCGTGTGGGGCGG
>JBHHTZ010000644.1:0-2746 GCA_046753605.1 Anaerolineae bacterium | reverse complement strand
CGTAGCACGGGCACTTCATGCCCGTGCGGGCGTCGGCTGAGAGGCGCCGCGCTGTAGCCGGTTAGTTTGTCAAAGTTCATCAGTCGCTCTAGCAACGTGGAGGCGATTGAACTCGTCAGTACAGGGAGAGCCACCAATGTTCAGTACATCGTTCTGCAAGTCTGCCGGCCCCTTCTTGTCCGCCTGGCTGATACTTGGCAGTCTGGTGTTGGGGTGTGGCGCACCACCGCCGGAGCCCGCTGTTGTACCCGGGCCGCCGGCCTCCCGCGAGGACCTGGCGCGCCACTACGCCCCCATCATCAACCAGGCCGCAGCGTCTGACCAGGACTACATCACCGCCGTCGATTTCGACGGCGACTGGATCGGCAACAACAATTGGGAGAACCAGCCGGCCGGCGACCTGTCAGCCCACGTTTACTATTCGGTGATCGAGACGCAGACGCACTGGTACGTTTTCTACTCCCTCTTTCACCCGCGTGACTACACCCACAATCCTTGCGAGGAGAGCGATGGTTGTCACGAGAACGACCTGGAGTCGTTGGAAGTGGTGGCGGCGAAGGATGACACGGTCTTCGGTCGTCCGATTGCTCTTTTGACGTTGGCCCACAGCCACATCCACCTGTACAATTACGACCCGGCGGTGAAGGCGGGTGCTCTGACGCTGGAGGGACAGGCCAGGCTGGAGGAGGGGCATCCCGTCGTGTGGGTAGAGGCATTCGGACACGGCATTTACGGCAAGCCCAGGGTGCTGTGGCCGGCCCGGCTCATCTACCGTTTCCGTGATCGAGTGATCTATCGGGTGGGAGATCAGGCGGATTTGCCAGAGGGCCTGCGTGACGAGGATGTGCGTTACCAACTCGTGCCGATCTACGACACGCTCTGGCAGCACCGATCCGAGCTCGGTCCGGGCCGGCTCTTCGACCGGCCATTTGATTATCGCGGCCGCATTCTGCCGGCCACCATAGACGGCGACAACTGGGCGCCCGATAAGGCCAACACCCCGTGGGGATACAATCAGGAGATCGGTGAGACGCTTCTGCGAGGCGACTTCTTCCTCAACCCGGCCAAAGCCTTTGCCTACTTCGCTACCGTGGAGGGAGGACTGGTGCGGCAGTATCTTGACAATCCGTACCTGGTGGATATTGGATATGTATTGGGCATGGATACTGGAGATTAGCGATGCCATCCCAGGTGTCCGATATTTGATATCTAGAGAAACATAGCCTTTTGATCGAAAGGAGCCCTGACTGCATGGAAGTCTCGCAAGCACAACCGCCAGCCGGCGCCAGCCTGGCAGCCCTGCTGACATCACCTCAGGATGCAGCCGAACGCGCTCTGGCAGCACGCCACGCGCCGATCATCCAGTTCGACGAGCGGGAGCCCTTTCTTCCCCTGGTGGCCGGCTACACCATCTTCCGCACGGACACTGATTCGCCCTCCTTCCCGCGCCGCATTGAGCTGCGTCCCGATGGCCAGCCGGCGGCGGCGCTGGCCATTGAGTACGCTCTCTGGTGGGATTGGGACATCGGCCATCTGTACGAATTGGAGCATGCCTGGGTCTATCTGGACCAGGATGAGCAGGTCGTTCGCGCCGAGGCAAGCTGGCACGGCACGTATCACGACATGGCGGTGGACGGTGTGCTACATCTCACTGATCAGCGTCCCCAGCTTTACTCGGAACCTGGCAAACATGCCTTCGCTCCCGTCATCAGTTGGCTGGAGGAGCGTGCTCCGCGTACGCGGCGGTCATGCGGACGGCTGGCCGGCGCTGGTGGGGTGCACGTCACACCGCTGTTTGACGGCATCATCACCTCCAAGACGCCCCTGACCGACCGGCTGGTGCACACCTACCTGGAGCGACACGCATTTGAGCCGAGCTATGCGTTCGGGCAGGCGTTTGTCTTGCCGCCGGAGTTGCTGGCGCCGTGGCCGGCCCTGTTCGAGTGGATTCCAGAACGGGTCGCTTGGTGGGTGAACGAACTGGAGCGAACCATCCAGCCCTCGGAGCGGCGACTTTTGCGCATCGCACACCGGGGCGCATCAGCGTATGCGCCCGAGAACACGCTGGCGGCCATCACGAAGGCGGCAGAACTGGGAGCGGACATGGTCGAGTTGGACGTGCAGGTTAGCGCAGATGGCGTGCCGGTGATTCTGCACGACGTTGACCTGTCTCGGACCACGAATGGCAGGGGTTTGGTTCGGGATCAGTCGTTGGCTGCTTTGAAGAGGCTCGACGCCGGCCACGGTCAACAGATTCCCACCCTGGAAGAAGCGATCCTGGCGTGTGTGGACCATGACCTGGGAGTGTATCTGGAGCTCAAGACCGGTCGCATCACGTCCGAGGTTGTTAATGTGATTCGCCGGCATAGCGTGCAACAGCAAATCATCATCAATTCGTTTCGACCGGACTGGCTGGCGGATGTGAAGGCGCTGGCGCCGGAGATCGCGACGGCCGTCCTCTTTGGATCGGTTCATATCGACCCGGTCGCTCTTGCTAGAGCAGCCGGCGCTCAGTACGTGCACCCGACCTGGGAAAACCACACGCCCGAGCCCCACCAGTTGCTGACCAACGCCTGGATGAATCGGGTACGAGCCGCCGGCCTGGGCATCATCTGCTGGCACGAGGAGCGGCCGGCGGAGATCGCTGCGCTGCGCCGACTCGGCGTGGACGGGATTTGCAGCGACACGCCGGATAGGCTGCTTGTGATCAGTAATCAGTGGTCAGTGGTTAGTGGTTAGTGGTCAG
>JBHHTZ010000643.1:0-2751 GCA_046753605.1 Anaerolineae bacterium | reverse complement strand
GGAATCAGGAAGCCCGTCTCGCCGTCGCGGACGATAAACGACAGACCGCCCACATCTGATGCGATGACTGGCGCACCACAGGCCATCGCTTCCAGCGCCACCATACCGAAGGACTCGTACCGCGACGGGACGGCGACCATCTCGGCTGCCGAGTAATAATACGGCAGTTCAGTCTGATCGCGCGAGCCGAGGAACGTCACCACGTCAGTGATGTTCAACTCTTCGCGCAGGCGGTCCAGCTTGCGCATCTCGGCGTCCATGCGTTCAGGCTCGGCCTCGCCACCGATGATGCACACGCAGAAGTCCTGGCCGAGGGACGGGACCTGCTCGACGACCCGGGCCATGGCTCGGATCAAGGTGTCAAGTCCCTTCAGCGGCTCAATCCGACCGACGAACAGGACCATCCGATGATCGGGCGGCAGTCCCAGGTGGGCCTTGGCTTCGCACCGGGGGATCGGTCGGAATAGCTCAAGATCGACGCCCGGTGGGATGACCGAGATCTTGGTCGGGTCGGCCCCGTAGAAGGTGATCATCTGCTCCCGATCGCGCGGCGTCGCGGCCACCAACCGGTCCGCAAACTCGACGATTTCTGTCTCTATTGTGACCCGCTGGCCAATCTCCTGCTCGGCGCCCGTCTGGGCCACCAGGTTTTTCAAGTGCCCCAGTGTGTGGAACATGTGTACAATTGGCACGCCGGGCCAGTCGGATTCCAGCATCCACGCCACCCAGCCGGAGAACCAGTAGTGGCTGTGGATCACGTCGTACCGAATGCCCTCTTCGTCTGCGAAGTGGCGCACGCCATCGACGAAGGAGGGCAGGTTCTGCCAGATGACGGGCTTGGAGGCCGGCGCTTCCGGGCCGGAGACCACGTGAATCACCCGCACGTTGGGTCCCAGGTCCGTGTCGTCGATGTGTGGCACATCCGGGTTCTCGGAGCGCGTGAAGCAGTCAACCTGCACTCCGCGCCGGCCCAGCTCGCGGCTCAACTCTCGCACATAGACGTTCATCCCACCCGTCTTCTTGCCGCCCAGAGCAGCCAGCGGACAGGTGTGGACGCTTAGCATTGCAATCCGCATTCTATTCACTTCTCAATTGTCAGACGATACACCAAAGTATCCTTGCCCCCAAAACGATATTTGTAGTTTTCGTCGCCCCTGAGGAAGTCGAAACGGTGTTTGCCACGCTCGATGGCGCTTTCGACGTGGAAAGCAGTCAGAATCCAACCGGGACTCAGAGAGGCGTAGTACCCCTCGGCTTCATAGCCCGAGTTGTAGAGCAGGATTTCGTCGTTGTAGTCGAAGCTCAATGTGGCAGCTACCGGGATGCTGTCGAACTGCAATAGCGCCAGTTCCAGCCACTCCCGCTCGGCCAGCGTGCGGGACATGGCCCGGAAAAAGCTCTTCATCTCGGCGTCCATGAACTCGGCCTTATCCGGGTGGCTTTTCTGGTGCAGGTCGAAGAAGACGTCCAGGTGTTCATCCACCTCGTCGGGGGTGCGCAGCAGTTGCCAGTCCACGCGGGCGGTGCGGCCGGCCTTCCGAATCTTGCGGCGCACCTCGCGCCGGTCCTTGCCGTTCAGCGTCGCCAGGTACTCCTCCCACGAGGCCGGCAGTGTCACAATCGGGCACACATCTTCGACTTCCAGTGTGGCGTCGTAGCCCTGTTCCCCGGCCAACTCCGCCAGCAGCGTGCGGGTCGGAGAGGTCTCGGGTATGTTGCACAGACTCAGAACGTCCCACTCGATCTCGCCGCCGGCCAGCGTGTCCATCACTGCCCGACATACCTCCTCGACATACTCCCGATCCGCGATGATGTCGAGATAGTCCGAAACGTCGAAACAGCCGACAAACTCCATGATCTGCCGGCCGGCGCTGTCCACTCCGCGAAACAGCGGTGCGATACCCATCAGCGCGCCGTCCTCGTTCCGAACCGCGATGATAAAGAGATCGCCCTCGCTCAGGTGGTCCCACCACACGGTCTGCCACTCGTGGGTAAGGAAAACGGTGTTGGTCACACTCTGCCGGACCAACCCATTCCACTCGTCTCGCAGTTCTTCGAAGCCTTTTGCGTCACTGAAAACTTGAACTGGCATTCACATCTCCCTTGGCGGCCTTGAAACTTCAGGGAATTATACCTTGCTCCAACCCAGCCGGCAAGTGCCCTTGGCAGTACGGGTCCAGGACCGTGTTGCGGCGCAGAGTGGGTTGTGTTACAATACTGCACTGCTGAGGCCCCTCTCCCTCGCTGGCTTCCCCTGGAGTTTCAGTTGAAGAACACGCCATCGGCATTGCCGCTGTGTTTCTGGCCATGCCGGACTATCGGGATGGCGGAGTACAGGTTTCCAGTGGTCACTTTGCGTGTCTATCTCTTCGGCGGCTTTCGCCTGCAACAAGATTTGGTGACGGCTTTTTGACTTCATCCAGACCTCGTAAGAGGAAGAGGCCAGGGAGGAGTTTCCGATGACAAGTAAGACCTTGTTGGCAGTTCTGTGCAGCCTGGGGCTGTTTCTGGCTCTGATTGGCAGCTTGGTGTATCTGCCAAATGCGGCTCAGGCCTGGCAGCCGGCCCTGCAGGGCGGGGCGAGCGTCCAGGCAGCCGTTGGCACGGGCTTCACGTACCAGGGCCGGCTGACGGACGCCGGCAGCCCCGCCAGCGGCGCCTACGACTTCGAGTTCAAGCTGTACAACGCCGCCACGAGCGGCACTCTCATCGGCACGGCGACGCAGGACGACGTCGCCGTGAGCGATGGGC
>JBHHTZ010000642.1:0-2762 GCA_046753605.1 Anaerolineae bacterium | reverse complement strand
GAGCGAGGAGTGCGCCGCCAGGGCCCACGGGGAGGCCCCAAATGGATCTCGAGCTAACCGCAGAGCAACGGCTGATCCGGGACACGGTGCGGGAATTCGCACAGGCGGAGATCGCACCACGGGCTCGCGAGGTGGACGAAAACGAGCGGTTCCCCCGTGAGAACTTTGCAGGCATGGCTGATCTGGGACTAATGGGCCTGCCCATTCCAGAGGAATATGGGGGGGCAGGGGCCGATACGGTGAGCTATGCGCTCGCGGTGGAAAAGATTTCGGCTGCCTGCGGCTCCACGGGGCTGACCTACGCGGCGCATGTCTCCCTGGCCTGTGGCCCGCTGCTCTACTTCGGCACCGAAGCGCAAAAGCAGAAATACCTGGTGCCGCTGGCGCGAGGAGAACATCTGGGGGCCTTTGGCCTGACGGAGCCACAGTCGGGCTCTGATGCGGCCGGCCTGCGCACGACGGCCGTTCGTGAAGGCAACGACTGGGTGATTATCGGCCAGAAAATGTGGATCACGTCCGGGTCCATAGCCGACACGTTGATCGTCGCCGCGGTGACCGATCCAGAGCTTGGCGCACACGGCATCTCGAATCTGATCGTGGAGAAGGGCACGCCCGGCTTCACCCCCGGCAAAGACGAGCCGAAGATGGGCCTGAAAGGATCCGTCACGTCGCAACTTTTCTTCGAGAATTGTCGGGTGCCGGCAGAGAACATGCTGGGCCAACCGGCCGAAGGGTTCGTCCAATTCATGAAGACCCTGGATGGCGGGCGAATCAGCATCGCAGCGATGGCCTTGGGTCTGGGGCGCGCGGCCCTGGAAGCGGCCATCGCTTACGCCAAGGAGCGACACGCCTTCGGCCAGGCCATCGCCAAGTTCCAGGCCATCCAGTGGATGATCGCCGATTCTGCCACCGAGCTGGAAGCAGCGCGGCTGTTGATCTACCAGGCCGCGGCCATGAAGGACGCTGGCAAGCGCTACACCAAAGAGGCGGCCATGGCCAAGCTCTTCGCTTCCGAGGCAGCGGAGCGAGCCTGCTTCCGCGCGATCCAGATCCACGGCGGGTACGGTTATAGCCGCGAGTTTCCGGTGGAGCGGTATTACCGCGACAACCGCCTGACCGAGATCGGCGAAGGGACCAGCGAAATCCAGCGATTGGTCATCGCCCGGCAGATCCTCAAGGCGTTTGATTGAGGAGAGCGGGTAGCAACTCTGAAACGATGAACGCGGAACGATGAATGGTGAATGGTGAACGGCGTGAAACGTGAAGCGTGAAAACGCAATACGCAACACGCAGCACATTTTACGCATCACGCGACACGCCAATTCAAAACAGGAGGTTACAACTCAGCCTTCCCAGCAATAGGACGCAGATGACGCTGATACACGCTGATGCCTGCACTGTGTGCAGGGGCCTTTTCTGATTTATTTGCTTTATCTGCGTCCCGCAGTCTTCCTGCGGGCATCTGCGTTCTATTTTCCTAAGGCTGAGTAATTTGACAATGTCACATTTCCTTGCACGGCGGTTGAAACCGCGTGCTACCGCCGGCGAAGGCCACCTCCGTGGCCTCGTTTAGCTGCCGCAAGGCAGCTTCGCCCCACGTAGTCGCGAATGCATTCGCCAGGCGTTCGAATGTGACATTGTCAAAGTAGTAACAACAGGAGATAACCTTGACGGGAGAAGCTAGACTGGCAGAGCAAATCCGGCTGACGAAGCTTTCGTCATGCGCCGGTTGAGCTTCGAAGATGGGCCCTGGAGCCCTGGCGCAGGTTCTGCGACCGTTGAGAGGGCGGTTTCTGCCCACCGAGTTCCCGAACTTGCTGGTCGGCTTGGAGACCGGCGACGATGCTGCCGTCTACCGGCTGAATGACGAGCAAGCCCTCATCCAGACCGTTGACTTCTTCACACCGGTGGTGGATGACCCATACGACTACGGGGCCATCGCGGCGGCAAACGCGATGAGTGATGTCTACGCGATGGGCGGTGAGGTGCTAATGGCCCTGAACGTGGGGGCCTTTCCAGATGACCTCCCGCTGGCGATGATCTCGCAAGTCTTGATCGGCGCCGCGGACACGGTGGCCGAGGCCGGCGGCTTGATCGCCGGCGGCCACACCATCACAGACCAGGAGCCCAAGTTCGGCCAGGTCATCACCGGACTGGTCCATCCCGACCGCGTGATCACAAAGGCGGGAGCGCGACCCGGTGACGTGCTGGTGCTGACCAAACCGATCGGCAGCGGCGTGATCACGACTGCGGCCCGAAACGATGCGGCGGAGCCGAGTCATCTGGATGGTGCCGTGCGCTGGATGCAGCGGCTTAACCGCCGCGCGGCGCAAGCTATGCAGCTAGCCGGCGTCCACGCGGCCACGGACATTACCGGCTTCGGTTTGCTGGGACACGCCGCCGAAATGGCCGAGCAGAGCGCCGGCGGGCTGCGGTTCCGCATCGCCGCCATCCCGTTCATGGACGGCGCGTTCGCCTACGCTGAAGCCGGCCACGTCCCAGGCGGCTCCGGACGCAACTGGACACACTTCGATCCGGTCGTTCGGTGGGAGGCCGACGTTTCTGAAACGCACCGCCGGCTGCTGTTCGACGCCCAAACGTCCGGCGGCTTGCTGATCGCGGTGCCGCCCGACCGGCTGGCGATCTTGCGGGAGCATATCGCCGCCGGCGAGGAGGAAAGTTGGATCATCGGCGATGTGACCGCTGGGGGGGCGACGGTGGCGGTGGTCTGATTGGGGCCATATCCGAGAGGTAACCGTTCA
>JBHHTZ010000641.1:0-2764 GCA_046753605.1 Anaerolineae bacterium | reverse complement strand
GTGTGCCGTCCTCCACATAGCCCCGGCTGCCGGACGGCTGAAAAATCACCAGGTGCTTTGCCTTCTCTGTCATATTTCGCTGTTCCTTTTTTCCTCTTGTCTCCCTATCTCCCCCTCTCCCCTGCTCCCCTGCTCCTCCGCTCCCCCACTCAACCCTGACCCCGTTCCATTCTCGAAGATCTGGATAGTGACATCTCGTGCCAGAGCCACGCCCACTTCCACCTCGATAGCTTTGATAACCGCTGCCGGTACGGGGCAGCCTGGGTGGCGAATGTGGCAGCCGGCTGAGCGATAGATGGCCGACTCGGGAATTGGCCGGAAGACTTCGTGGCCTTTACCGCGCCACTTCACGGTGGCCAGGTCGTCATTCATGGCCGTGAGCATCTCGCAGGCGCTGCAGATAGTGATTTGAATAGTATCTTTGGATAGCTGACGTGCCTCGATGACCGCGCTGTGACCGCAATCCCCGGCGTGGACTTTAGCCGTCGCCATGGCGTGCTCCCTGTTGAAAAGCGACGTGGCACTCCACCTCGACAGGCCGCGTGAGCATGTCCAGAACGGGACAATGGGTGTCTACCGCCTGCACCAGTTGTTGGAGCTGCTCTTCCGGTTCCGGGCTATCCAGGAAAACCTGGTATTCGACATGGGTCATCCCGGGTGGGACGTCTTCCGCCAGGCCGAACAGCCCCTGGAGGTTCAGGTGGCCCTTGAGTTTCACCTCGACCCCGTCGAGTTGCAGCCCCATGAGCTGAGCATACACCACGTACATGATCTCCTGGCAGGTCCCCAGGGCGGCCAGCACCATCTCGACAGGTGTCGGAGCCTGGTTGCTCCCGCCCATGGCCGGCGGCTCATCCACCAGGACCGGTGGGAGGTCCCGAATCTGCGCCTGGCACAGGAGCCTGTCAACCAGTCGGGTATCGACGCGAAAGACAGCCTGAGCCATAGATGGTCTGGCTTGCAGAGTCTGAATCCGCCGTTCCAGCACTGTCCGCAATGACCTGGTCGTCACATCGTGCTCGCCCACCGTCACGTCTCCCGACGGGCCAACCTGGCCAGATGCTCCTGGGGATATGCCTGTTGAAGCTCTTCGACCACAGCATCAGCGACTGCTTCAGGATCACCGTCTCGTTGCTGAACGGGCCCCCAGCGGAAGCTGGCCCGATACGCTTCCTCTTCCGTAGCCCCCTCGACCATGGCGGCCGCATCGACGGCGGCTTCAAAAACCGATGGCATTTGGCGAGTCGCACGTCGGTCTCCGTCGGTCGCTCGTACACCATAGGGGATGTCCTTCCAATACAGAATCCGATACTCAGCCATGCTTTGCCTCCGCAGTCTTCACTACATTGACGATAGAACGTTCAATTACGGGAAATGTCTCCACATGCCAGACGTCGCCAAAGAACTCCAGCAGGTCATGAATGACCACGGGGTCATCCACCTCCATGATCCAAAAGGTGCGTTTGGGAGAGCACCCCACCACCTCGTAGCGGGCCAGGGTCCGATACCGGCCGGCGAACCCGCTCTCCCGCTCCCAGGCCACATAAGCCCGGCGGTTCGCCCGAATCTGCTCCAGGGTGGCCTCGGGTTTCGAATCGCCGATCACGACAAAGAGCATTAGATACCTATCCTCGACGTAAAGCGCAATGGGTAAAGCGTAAAGGCTAATCCTTCATACCCAAGCATTACGTTTCACAGCCCACCCACCGGCCGTTCCAGGCTGTCGCCGCTGAGCGAGACCTCCCTTGCGGGCCGGCCACCACGCACTGCCTGCAATTCGGCCACCAGTTCCTGGATGAGACGGGCATAGCGTTCGTTTTCGGCTTGCTGCTGGCGCCGGCGTCGCTCCAGCATGGCCGGCAGGGCTGTCTCCGGGTCTACAACCGCATGTCGCCGGGGACGATCCTCCTTCCGCCGGCAAAGCCCTTTACGACCCAGGCTATCCAGCACATCGTACACCCGCTGCCGGGGCACGCCCGAGAGGTCGGCCAACTCCAGAGCAGTGGCTTCGTCTTGTTGAAGCAAGGTTACGTACACGGCTGCCTCGTAGCGGTTCAGATCCAGGGTTGCCAGCTTATCCACACATCGGTCAGCCCGACCTGCCACTTGTTCACTCCCTCCTGCGAAATTACACCACTTATCTGTGGTGAATTTGTGGCCCAAAAAACATCCTGCATCAGTTCGCAAGCTCCAACATGGCCAGCAAGTTCTCCTCGGGTACTGTGGGTGGGATATCACAGCCGGAGGTGAGGATGAACCCGCCGCCGGCCGCCGCTGCATCCAAGCATGCCTGGCTGGACGCTCGGACGTCGTCCGGGGTGCCCTGGTCCAGCACGGCAACCGGGTTGACGTTGCCGGCGATGCACATGCGGCCGGCCAGCCGCTCTTTGGCCGTCGCCAGGTTGACCTTGTAGTCCAGGCTGAAGCAGTCGGCCTCGGTTGCCGCGATGTCGTCCAGTTTATCCGTCGTGTCGCCGCAGATGTGCAGCCACGTGGCCACGTCGTGGTCGTGCCCCCAGCGGATGAGGTCCTGGAGGTACGGCTGCGAGAAGGTGCGAAACACCCGCGCAGAGATCAGGTCTCCGGAGGCGGTAGGGTCGGCGATGCTCATCAGGGGAATGACCTTCTCTTCTACCAGCGGCCGATAGAAAGCTTTGAGGAGTCGGGTGGCGAATTCCAGGGTCTTGTGCACCTGGGCCTTTTTCTTATAGGTGGAGCGCATAAAGTCCTCCACCCCGTAGATCTGGCCGGCCAGGGTGAAGGG